>NZ_JBFJYW010000107.1:0-10886 GCF_041622395.1 Pontiella sp.
CCGGGCTTCGGCAGCTGGATCTGGGGGTGCATGGAACAGGTCCATGTTTCGGGGGCGACGGCAACGGATGGGCCGTTCCCTTCGGGGGTGCCGGCGGGAGCGGCCAGCCATCCGCGCAGGATAACGCCCGCAACGAACGCGGCGGCAATGAATAGGATGGGTTTAATGCGTTGCATGGCTTGCTCCTTCCAGAAAATCAATGCCGGTCAGTTTGCCGAGCTCGGCGCGATGGATGAGGTGGTCGGCCAGCGCGCGTTCGTAGGCGAGCTGGAATTCCAGCAACATGCGCTCGGCCTCGATCAGGTTGATGAATTCCAGCTGACCGGCTTCATAGCCCTTGCGGTTGACCTCGAGGGATTGTTGCGCCTTGGGAATGAGGCTCTTCTGGTAGAGATCGATTTTGCGGTCGGCGTCGCGCAGGTTGAACAGCGCCTGCTTAAGGTCGGCTTCCAGCATCTGCTTCCGGTCTTCGAGCGTTAGCTGTGCGGCGGTTCGCTCGAAGTCTGCGGATGCGATACGGGCGCGGTTCTTTCCGATCCAAAGCGGGACGTTGATGCCAATGGTTCCAAGGATTGGATCCTTGCCGCTATTGGAAACCGGCATGGCGGCATCCCCGGTCTGGATATACTGCACGCCGAGGGTGAGGTCGGGCCGGCGCTCGCGTTGGGCCAGGGTGACCCGCTGCAACCCTTGTTCCACATTCCAGACCAGAGCGGAGAGGTCCGGACTTGTTCGTTCCAGATCTTTCAGCAGCGCCGCTTCGTCGGGAGCGATTCGGGCATACGGCAGTTCAAGCGGCCACGGAAGCGGGGCGTCCGCCGGGCGGTTGAGCGCGGCGTTGAGTCGGGCCACCTGCGGCCGCCGCAAGTCCTTCAGGGAGGAGAGCCGGTCTTCGAGACGCCCCAGCTCAACTTGCGCCTGAAGGATGGGGGCCATGAGGGCGCCGGCCGAGTGGCGGGCGCGGGCCACTCTTTCCAAATCGCGGATGAGCCGGATGCGCTCCTGCGTAATGTCGATGCTCCGTTTCAGATAGTAGAGCTCGGCATACGCCCGGGAAATGCGGAAGGCGAGATCGAGTTTTTCCTGCTTATAATTTTCTTCGTAGCCGGCGGCCATCGCCGAGGCGATGGCCTTTCTGGCGGCGCGTTTTCCAAGCCCCGGAAAAGTCTGGGCCAGTCGAAGCTGGTGGTTCTGCGGGCCTACGCGGGTTTCGACCGATTCAAAATAATAGCCGTAGGTGAAGGTTGGATCGGGCAGCGCCTGTTGCACGGAGATGGATTCTTCAGCTCCCTTCCATCGATGGAAGGCCGCCTGGAGGCGCGGGTTGTTTTCCGCACCCTGGTCCAGTGCCGCCCGAAGCGTCAGGTTGGTTCCGAACGGATCGGCATAACTGCTGAACCAGGCAACGGTGAAGAGCGCTGCAATGGGCCATCGTTTTTTCATGGCGCCTCCTGTTTTACGGTTTGTCCGTTTCCGGCGAGGTCACCTGCTACGGGGTTGAGTCGGGCGTGACCCCTTCCGCTTCGAGCCGGTTGATATATTTGTCGGGATTGGCCTCGATTTTTTCGATGCATCCGGGGCAGCAGACGTAGATGCGCTTGCCTTTGACATCGACCCACAGGGCCTTGTCCACGGCCGATCGCTGCATGACTGGGCAATGGGTCTGTTCTTTCGGCTCGACCGCCGCTGCGGTTTCGGCCTTTTTCTCCTCCACGCCTTGGGCAGCGAAGGCGACGGACATCGCGGCGATCAGGGCGATTGCGGTTTTTCTTTTCATTGCGCGTTCCTTTCTATTTTTCCATCCGCTTTATCACGGTCATGATTTCCTCGAGTTTTTCTTCGACGGCCGCTTCGTTGCGGCTTTCGATGGCAGAGGCGACGCAGTGCTTCAGATGCTTTTCAAGAATAATTTTGCTGACGGAGTGCAGCGCCGAGCGCGCGGCTTGGATCTGGGTGATGATGTCGATGCAGTATTCGCCGTCGTCGATCATGCGTCCCACGGCCCGGACCTGCCCCTCGATCCGGGCGAGCCGGGTTTTGTTTTCCTCGTGCGTTGTCGGGTGTCCTTTCATATCGGTTCTCCGCGTTTCAATGGGATAGATACCCCCATGGGGTATGGCGTTCAATCAAAAAGGCGACAAAAACGATCGGGATTCCGGCGAATGGGTGGTGGCCGGGCACAAAAAAGCCGCCGGGCGATCCGGCGGCTTGGAGGGGAAACGCGGGCAGGGGCGTTAGGAGCGCGTCTTTTGCCGGCCTTTATGGAGCCCTTCAAAAAAGCAGCGGGCATTGGTGCCGAGCGTCTGGGTGCGGTAGCCGCCTTCCTGGACGATGAGGATCGGAAGGTCCATGGCCCCGATCATCATGCCGTTTTTATGGAAATCCTTGGCGACGAGGTTCCAGCTGCCGGTGGGGTCGCGCTTGGCCGTGTCGAGGCCGAGGGCGATGATCAGATAGTCCGGCTTGAAGGCCGTGATGCGCTTGAGGGCCTTGGCGAGGGTTTTCTGGTAGCGTTCGACCGAGCAGTCTTCGGGCAACGGCAGGTTGACGTTGAAGCCTTTGCCTTCGCCTTTGCCGGTTTCGGCGGCGATGCCGGAGAAGAAGGGGTAGGCGTAGGCGGGGTCGCCGTGGATCGAGACCGTCAGCACGTCGGCGCGCTCGTAGAAGATGTCCTGCGTGCCGTTGCCGTGGTGGAAATCGATGTCGAGCACGGCAACGTGCCCGTAGTCGGAGAGATATTCCGCGGCGGCGGCGGTGGAGTTGAAGTAGCAGAAGCCGCCGAACTTGCTCCACTCGGCGTGGTGGCCCGGGGGGCGGACCAGCGCGTAGCTGAGGTCGTAGTCTTCGAGCAGCATCTCCGCGGCCGTTACGGCGCAATCGACGGCGCCGCAGGCGGCGAGGTAGGCGTTGCGGTTGAGCGGGGTTGTGGTGTCGGTGCAGAAGCAACCGATCTGGACTTCGACGTCGCTGGATTTGCGGAAGCGGTTGCGACCGGGGAACACGGACGGATAGATGGATTTGTCGACCGGGAGCTGTTTGCAGACATCGCGCAGGAAGGCGAGGTATTCCGGGTCGTGGATGCGGCGCAGCAGCGCGGCGGGGGTTTTGCGGTGCTCGACCTGTTCGAAGAGCCCGGTGCGGTTGATCTCCTTGAGGATCTGCGACAGGCGAACCGGCGATTCGACATAGCCCTTGTCGGTGACGTGGTGGATGGCGTGCTGGTCGTTGACCACCAGCGCAATGGATGTTTTTTCGTGCTGGTGCACCGGGGCGGGCTTGGCCTTGTAGCGCGGTGCGCGCAGGACGGCCGGATCGTCGCGGAAGGATTCCACCACCTCTTCCACCTGTTCCTTGGCAACAATGCCGTGGTATTTCCGCTCCAGAATGGCTCGCACCACGGTCCGGGTCAGCCCGAGCGGCAGCGGCGCGGCGGTGTCGAGCGCGTCGTACATCAGGTAGTACAGATCCTGGTCGCCCGGTTTGACCGGCGAGTCGTAGACGTTGTTGCAGATCGGCAGGGCACCGTAGCGCTCGTAGAACCTCATCCGCATCTGGTTGTTTTTAAGGGTGGCGGGGTCTGTGACCCGGTCGTCGTCGATGCTGCATTCGAAGAACAGGCCCTTGACCTTCAATTTGGCCGACTCCTCGCGAATGCGTTCGTAGAGCACGCTGCCGATCCCGCCGCCGTTTTTCAGCGGCGCGGCGGAGATCAGTTCCAGATAGGTGACGTTGATGTCCGCCATGTGCAGCATGATGGCGAATCCCTTGACGTTCCCGGCGGTGTCGTCGGCGACAAACAGGACGGAGCGGTATTTGTAGCTGACGGGATCGTGCAACTGCAACGGGATCTTTTCGAGATCTTCGCGCCGGGCGGTGGGGAACTGTTTGCGGATGATGGATTGCACCTGTGCAATGGCGTGGCGGTTGGCGGCGGAGGCGTCGTCGTATATTTTTCGGATGCGAAACATGGTTTTCCTGCTTGCTGGATGGTGTTGCCGGGGAGTCTGCGCACCCTTGCCGGCTGCTGTGGACTGCAACTCTCCTATAGGAAACGCTTCATAGGTCGGCGCCGTATGATTCTCAAGTAGATAGTGCAAAATCTTTACGGGGCCGCTCGCGTGCCGCGACCCCGGCCCGTGCCGGAGTTTCGGGGCTTATGGATTTGTAAAGGATTCGCATAACAGGTAGAAACGGGCCTTGTTTTCGGCGGAAAGCCGGGAGTTGAAAAGAGGCGTTTGTGGAGGCGGGACCGGCCGACGACTGGCCGGTGCCTGCAATGAATGGCCGGGAACGGAGTTTTGAATGAGAATACTTACGGGTATACAGCCTTCGGGCAAATTGCATATCGGCAATTATTTCGGGGCGATGAAGCCTGCGGCGGAGCTGCAGGATAAGGGCGATGCCTTCATCTTCATCGCCAACTACCACGCCATGACCACGGTCCAGGACGGGCCGGCGCTGCGGGAGATGACCGCGGACGTGGCGCTCGATTTTCTGGCGTGCGGCGTGGATCCGGAGCGCACCGCGCTCTATCGCCAGAGCGATGTGCCGGAGGTGCATGAGCTGGCTTGGCTGCTGTCGGTCGTTTGCCCGATGGGGCTGCTCGAACGCTGCCACTCCTTCAAGGACAAGGTGGCCAAGGGCATCTCCCCGATGCACGGCCTGTTTGCCTATCCCGTGCTGATGGCCGCCGACATTCTGGCGCCGCAGGCCAACGTGGTGCCCGTGGGGAAGGACCAGAAGCAGCACGTCGAGGTGACGCGCGACCTGGCGGTCAAGTTCAACAACACCTACGGCGAGGTCTTCACCATTCCGGAACCTTCGATCCGCGAGAACGTCGCGGTGGTGCCCGGCATCGACGGGCAGAAGATGTCGAAGTCCTACAACAACACCATCGAGATTTTCATGGAGGGCAAGCCGCTGAAGAAGCGCGTGATGTCGATCGTGACCGACAGCAAGGAGTTGGAGGATCCGAAGGATCCCGAAACCTGCAACGTGTTCGCCCTCTACAAGCTGCTTTCGACCGACGAGGAGCAGGCCGCGCTGGCCGAGCGCTACCGCGCCGGCGGCCTGGGCTATGGCCACGCCAAGCTGGAGCTGCTCGAAAAGATCAACGAGCATTTCGCCCCGCTGCGCGAAAAGCGCCGCGAACTGGCCGGCAACATGGACTATGTCGAAGACGTGCTCAAGGCCGGGGCCGAAAAGGCTTCGGCCCTCGCCCGCGAAACCCTGCAAAAGGCTCGCCAGGCCGTGGGGCTTGCCTAAGGGCGGTCGAAGGACGCCATGCGACATTCTGAACTCTGCATGCGTGTTTAAAAGGAACGGTGTCCAGTCCAATGGAATTGATTAAAGACGACTACAAGGTCTCGCTCGAAGTGTTCGAGGGGCCGCTCGATCTGCTCTTGTACCTGATCAAAAAGGACGAGGTGGATATCTACGACATTCCGATCGGGCGCATTACCGACCAATACATGGAGTACCTGAAGCTGATGAAGGTGCTCGACCTGAACATTGCGGGCGACTTCCTTGTGATGTCGGCCACGCTGATGCTCATCAAGAGCCGCATGCTGCTGCCCGTCGACGAGCGCAGGGATCAGGAGGACGAGGAAGAGGAGGACCCGCGCTGGGATCTCGTGCGCCAGCTGGTCGAATACAAAAAGTTCAAGGATGCCGCCGACCATCTGGAGGATCTCGAACTGCACATGGAAAACGTGTTCGGCCGCGAGAGCGAACATGTGGAACTGGGGGCCCCGCCGGACGTCGACCTGAAGGACGCGAGTATTTTCGACCTGATCTCCGCCTTGAACGAAGCCCTCGGCCGCGTGCAGGAGGAAAACCTCCAGGAAATCTTCGCGGAGGAATACACGGTTGGCCAGAAGGTGACCTTCCTCGTGGAAAACCTGAAGTTCGTCAGCCGCCTGTGCGTCAGCGATCTGTTCGGCGGCATGACCTCGCGGCAGGAAATCGTCTGCACGTTCCTCGCGGTGCTGGAGCTGATCAAGCTCAACAAGATCGCCTGCATCCAGGATGAACGGTTTGGCGACATCATGGTTGAAGCGCGCGAGCCCGAAGCCGCCCCCGGACTTCCGCCGGAAGAACCGGAACCGCGGCATCCGGAGTTCGATATTATGGAGGGCTTCATCTCCGAGCGCGAACCGCGGGAAGGCGACGAGCCCGAACGCGCCGAATTCGAGGACGACCGGCAACAGGCCTCAAGTGGATTTGGAAAAATGAGTCGGGACAAAATCAGTCTAAACAGCGCGGGACCGGATAGGTGTTTTGTGGGAACACGATCGGAGTGCAGGCAATGAGCGAAAGCACGGTAGATGTACTTCCTGAGTTGAAGCAAATCGTCGGCGCGCTGCTTTTCGCGGCCAAGGAGCCGCTGACGGTCAAGCGCATGCGCAAGGCGATGATCGAGACCGGCAACGGGTTTGGCGGGCCGTACGAGCAATATGCCAAGGCGACCGACAGCCAGATCGAAGGGGCGCTCGAACAGTTGCAGGAAGATCTGGAAAAAGCCAAGGTGGGCTTGAGCGTTGCGCTGGTTGCCGGGGCCTATCGTTTGCAGAACGATGCCACCTGCGGCCCGTTCGTCCGGGCGCTGCTGGAGAAGAACCAAACCATGCGGCTGTCGAAGCCCGCGCTTGAAACGCTGGCGATCGTGGCCTACCGCCAACCCTGCCTGCGCTCCGAGATCGAAGAGGTGCGCGGGGTTTCCGTGGATGCCGTGTTGCGCAAGCTGATCGATATGCAGCTGGTGCGCGTGGTGCGCCGCAGCGAGCTGCCGGGCCGCCCGTGGTTGTTCGGCACCACCCAACGGTTCCTGGAGCATTTCGGCATCAATGCGATCGACGATCTGCCCGGTAGCCAGGAGCTGAAGCGCGCCGTGCCTGCGGAAGAAAAGAACAAGAAGGAAACCACTCCGAACCTGCCGCATATGGATGAGGAGCTGAAGGGAAAGGTGCGGACATCGGATGACGATGGCGCGGATGAATCCATCGCCGCGCTCGACGAGGAACTCCAGGCGGAGGAAGCCGCCGCAACGACCGAGGAGTCGGAAAAACAGGATTGAACGACCGCAGTGGCGCGAAGGCGAAAAGAAGCGCGAAGCGTCGTTTCTTTGCGGCTTCGCGGTCAACATATTTACGAGGACACAAACTATGAATCTTGATCATTTGAGAACCGAAATCGATACGCTCGATTCCGAAATCGTACGCTTGCTGAACGAGCGCATCAACGTGGTGCTTAAAATCGGCGAGGAAAAGAAAAAGTCCGGGGCGGAGATCTATGTCCCGTCCCGCGAGCGCGCCGTCTTTGAAAAGATCAAGTCGCTCAATGCCGGGCCGTTGCCGGATGAGTCGATGCACGCGATCTATCGGGAAATCATGTCGGCCGCGTTGGCGCTTGAGACCGAAATGAAGATTGCCTATCTCGGGCCGGAAGCGACGTTCACCCACCAGGCCGCGCGCAACAAGTTCGGGGTCAGCGTCGAATATATCCCGACCGGCACCATCGCCGAGGTGTTCGACAAAGTGCAGAGCCGTGCGGCCGACTATGGCGTGGTGCCGATCGAAAACTCGACCGAAGGCGCCGTTACGCACACCTTCGACCAGTTTGCCACCACCACCTTGAAGATCTGCGCGGAAGCCTATCTGCCGATTTCGCTCACGCTGCTCTCGAACAAACCCAAGGAAGCAATCACCCTGATCTTTTCGAAGCAGGAAGTGTTCGGCCAATGCCGCGGATGGCTGGGCAGCAACATGCCCAACGTGAAGCTCTCGCCCGTGGAAAGCACCACCAAGGCCGTCCAGCTCGCCATGGAAACCCCCGGTGCCGCCGCGATCGCCAGCGTGATGGCGTCCGATATGTACGAAGTCGATGTGCTGGCCGAAAACATCCAGGACATGCAGGGCAATACCACCCGCTTCCTCATCATCGGCCAGGAATACAGCGCCCCGACGGGATGCGACAAAACCTCGATCGTCTTCGGGGTGAAGCACCGGGTCGGCGCGCTCTACGACGCGCTTTCCGTCTTCAAGGCCGACAACATCAACATGACCAAGATCGAGTCGCGCCCCAGCCGCAACAAGGCGTGGGAATACTATTTCTTCGTGGATATCGATGGCCACGTCGAACAGCCCGAAGTCAAGCGCGCCCTCGACGAGCTGCAGGAGCACTGCACCCTCATGACCGTCCTCGGCTCCTACCCCAAGGCGGAGATTTAGCGCAATCGAGCCGGAATGCGGGGTACGTTCGCGCGGTTCCGGGGGCGATTGGTCAATAGGCCCATTGGTGTTTCGTAAAGAATTTCTTTAACGGTGGCGCCATGTTTTGCGGGATGTCCTTTCCCCAGGCGCCTCCATCGATCATGCCAACCGGTTTTCCCGTATCGTCAATTGCGATGAATGCGGGAATGCCGTTGGCTGAGTAGGCCGTGTCCTTTAGGGCCTCCCGCCATTTGTCCGCATCCAGTCTAATCACATAGGTGCCCCGAAAAGCATCGATCATTAACGGGTCGTCCATGCTGGCGTGTAGCCGCCTGCATGGGCCGCACCATTCGGCCGACACCTGAATGAACGGAGTCAATTGAAGCGCTTTTGCCTTGATGATTTCTTGGGCCAATTGAGCGGTGAATTCCTGGGAGGAGGGCGCCAGGTCGATGGCGTGCGGCATCTCCTGCTCCGTTGGGTTCTCCGCGAATAGGTTCGATGCCAGACCCAAGGCAAGTGCGGCCACTGCGTATGCTTTCATTTTGTCTCCCCTTGTTTTTTGGTTTTGAACGGCGGGACTCGATTTTCCTAATCGTATGCCCCGTTTTCGTTGATCAGCCATTCCAGTGCTTTGGAACGGCTTTTGGGGGGCGCGGACTGGTGTCCCCCGTCGAATGAAAATACCACCACGGTGTTGCCTTTCGAGCTGAGCAGTTTGCCATCCCGTTCCAGCCAGCGGTTGGCATGGTCGTTGTTGCCGTTTACCATGGCGATGCGCATTCCGGAGGGGTAGGGCCAGTCGTAATAATCATACCCGCCGAGCCATCCCGCATTGGCATAGACCCCGGCCCAAGGGCGGTCGATCTGGGCGGTATAGTTGTAGGCCCGCATGGCGCCCCCCGAGTTCCCGCCCATGAACATCCGCTTGGGGTCGTGCGGCACGGTCGATTCAATTATCGGAAGCAGCTCCTGGAAGCGTTTAAGCATCTCGGGATCCCCTCCGTCATTCGGCGTATTGTAGAATTCCGAGCAGGCCACCATGACGATGCCGTGAAGCTCCGCCGCGTCTACAAACAATTTAAGATAGCGGGCCGCCTTGCCGCTGGCATTAAACAGGATCAGCATCGGGCGGTTCCGGTTGGTCTCGCAGACGGTGGGGTAGTATGCATAGAAGTCCGTCGTGTATTCCCCTTCGGCTACGTAATGCTCGAAGCGGCCGCCTAGCGCATCGACCAAGACATCCATCTCCTGCTCGATCTGGCTCCACTCGACGAGCCATGCCTGGTCGATCGGGGAAAGCTCGTCGAACGCGATCGTGTGCTTCTCCGAATCATGGATCAGCAGCACCACTTCGCCGGAAGCGGCATCATAGCTGAGCTGGGCCGCACGGAGCTTTTGGCCGGATTTGAACGTCCATACCCGCTCGTCCGTATTGGCCAGCACCAAGCTGGAGCAGAACACTGCGAGTGCAATTAACGACAATAGTTTATAGGGCTTCACGCGTGCTTTTCCTTTCGTTGTTGGGCCGGGTTCCTTTTGCCGTTCGCTTCATTGGTTGTGTCGGCATGAAACCCTGCCCATATGAGACGGGAGACTACCGCGAGGTTGTGAAGTGTTGCAATGAGGATGTGAATGTTTTTTGCATTGGAAATGTTTTCGATCCGGGGCGCGGGTGTTGGGGTGGGGTCGGAATGGGGAGGGTCGGAACGCTATTATCATCATTACAAGTTTGATTCGCGCATGGTTGTCGCCTAATTTTTTCCATGGCGCGCAAACCAAGGTGGGGCGGTCTATCATGTCGTGAGTCGTGGAGATCGCCAAAACGACCTGTATCGCGACGATCGGGGTCGGGAGTGCTTTCTGGATACGCTCGGTGAAGCATGCAAGCGAAACGGCTGGCTCATTCATTGAAAGCGTGCTGACCCCCTGGTGCCGTAGTTTAAATTTAGGAGCAATGTTGTGTCTTTGACGTCAAGCGAACTGAAGGTTTTAAAGGAAGTGGTCTCGTTGCCGACCGCGCCGTTCTGCGAGTCGGCGGTGCAGGACTATGTCTGGCGCTGGGCCGGGGAAAACGGGATCGCCATCAAGCGGGATGGCCACGGCAACATGCTGCTGACCTATCCCGGCAAGGGCCGCCAGTCCGGCAAACCGTGGGTGTTGCAGGCGCACATGGACCATCCGGGCTTTGCGTTCATTAAGCGGCGCGGACGGCAGGCGCAAGCCTGGTTCCGCGGGGGCGTGCTGCCGGAGTTCTTTCCCGAGGCCCGCATGCGGTTTTTTCCGGTCGATGGCGAGCCGGTCGGCGGCACGGTACGGACGGCGCGCCGCGACAAGGAGTCCGGTTTCCTGCGGTGCGCCGTTGAACTCGATGCGCCGGCTGCTCTTGCCGAAGGCACGTTGGGCATGTGGGATCTTCCGGCGTGGAGCCGGAAGGGCGCCCGCCTCGGGCTGCGCGTCGCCGACGACTTGGCGGGCGTGGCGGTCATTCTGCTGACGCTTGACCGGTTGAAACGGCAAGGTGCCGCACGCAGCTGCCACGGCCTGTTGACGCGCGCCGAGGAGGTCGGTTTCATCGGGGCCATCTCGGCGGCGCAGAACAAAACCATCGATCCTTCGTGGCCCGTGCTCGGGATCGAATGCTCCAAGGAGCAGCCCTCCGCCAAGTTGGGGAAC
>NZ_JBFJYW010000108.1:0-10880 GCF_041622395.1 Pontiella sp.
CCGAAAATGAAGCTGAAAAAACCGCAGGTACTGGTTCGGAAGAGCGCAAAGCCCAAAACCTCCACGCGCATCGTGACCAAGGTCGGCCGCGCGACGATGCCGAATATCCAGCTGCCGGAGCGGGTGGGCATGGCCGGGGGAATCGGCTCGATGGTGGATGCCGATGCGCTGGCCCAGCCCTCCGTCTTTGGGCGGGTCTTCGAAGGCGAGGAGCAACCGGAGGTGGCTTTCGATAATGGGGTCGACGACTTGTTCGGCGATTCCGCGGTGTCGTCGCGGTCGGCGGGCGCCCCGGCGTTCAATCCCTATGTCTTCGCCGCGGAAAACGCGTTTTCCACCTTTTCGATCGATGTCGACACCGCGTCCTATGGCCTGGCCCGCCAGCGGTTGTTCGAAAACGCGCTGCCCGAGCCGGAGCTGGTGCGCACCGAGGAATTCATCAATAGCTTCGACTACGACTATCGGCCGCCGTCGGGCACCCAAACCTTTTCCGTCCACAAGGAAATGGCGCCCTCGCCCTTCCGGACGGGGATGGAGGTGCTCAAGATCGGCATCAAGGGGCGCCGCATTGGCCGCGACGACCACCGCGGCGCCGTGCTGACGCTGGTGATCGACACCTCCGGCTCGATGAGCACGCGCGAGCGGATCGGGCTGGTCAAGGAATCGCTGGCGCTGCTGCTGGACCAGCTGGGGCCGGACGACCAGCTGGCGATCGTCCAGTTCGGCGGCGAAGCGCGGCTGGTGAAAGAGCACACGCCCGTTCGCGACAAGGCGGCCTTGCTGGCCGCGATCAACGAACTCCAGCCGGGCGGTCCCACCCAGTTCGACCGGGGCCTCCTGCTCGGCTACGAGCTGGCCCAGGCGGGCTTTAGCCCGGGCGATTCCAACCGCATCATTGTCATGTCGGACGGCGTGGCCAATCTCGGCGAGCTCGACCCGGAAGCGATGCTCAAGCAGGTCGGCGAAAACCGCCAAAAGGGCATCTACCTGTCGGTGCTGGGCTTCGGCGCCGGCTCCTACGACGACGATCTGCTGGAGCGCCTGGCCAACCGCGGCGACGGAATGTATGCCTATATCGACACGATCGACGAGGCCCGCCGCGTCTTCGTCGACCAGCTGGCTTCGACCCTCCACGTGATTGCGAGCGATGTGAAGATCCAGGTGGAATTCAACCCCGAGCGGGTGCTGAGCTACCGCCAGATCGGCTATGAAAACCGCCAGCTGACCAAGGAGCAGTTCCGCGACGATTCGGTGGATGCCGGCGAGGTGGGCTCCGGCCAGTCGGTCACCGCGCTCTACGATGTCCAGCTCAATCCGGACGGGGCGCCGCGCGCCCCGATTGCCACCGTCTATGTCCGCTATCGCCGCGCCGACAACGGAGCCATCGAGGAGATCGGCAGCGTCATCCGCGACTCCGCCCGCAGCCCGCGCTTCGAGCAGGCCGCGCCGCGTTTCCAGCTCGCCGCGTGTGTTGCCGAATTTGCCGAAAAGCTCCGCCGGAGTCCCTATTCCGATGGCACCGGCATCATGGAAATCCACGGCAAGCTGATGCCGGTGGCGTTGAAGATGGATCTCGATCAGCAGATTCAGGAGTTGGCGGAGCTGATGGCGATCGCGGCGCGATTGCGGCAATAGGTTTTTAAACGAGTGCGAAGGGTGGAATCATGAAACGTGCATGGATGGTAATCTTGGGGAGTCTGCTGGCCGGATGGGCCGGGGCGGACGTCGCGATCAAACAACTGGATTTGACCGGGGGCATCAAGGCCGATGCGCTGGGGTTGCAGATGGATTTCGAGGCCGAGGTGAAAGACGCGCCCGCCCGCCTGTTGGTCCTCGAAGGGGCCGTGATGCCGACCGAGACCGAGCTGCCGCGCGGCGCCGAGCTGGTGCTGGAGCAGGGGACGTACTACATCGAGTTCAACAAAAACGGGGCGCACGAGATTTCCATCGGCTTCGAGGCCAAGGTGACGCGGGAGGGCCAGCTGCGCAAGGCGGCGTTCCTGCTGCCGGCCGCTACCATCCGGCACCTGACGCTCGAAACCGACGAGGCCGGCTATACGGTCGAAGTGACCGGGGCGCCGGAACCGCGGAAGATCAGTGAAAAGAAGATCCAGGCGTTTCTGCCGGCTTCGGGCCTGGTCCAGCTTCAGTGGAGCCCCAAGGTCGAAAAGCTGTCCGGCGAACTGGTCGCCACCTGCGAAAGCAAGCTGGTGGCCATTGCCAAGGTCGGCACCCTCCAGCTGCAAGGGCAATATACCTACGGGATTCCGCAGGGGCAGCTGAAGAACCTCGCCATCAAGCTGCCGGACGGGCTGAACGTCGTTCAGGTCAACGGGGCGGATCTGCTGGCGTGGAACGTGCGGGGCGAAGCGGGCGAACGGATGCTGCAGGTCGAGCTGAGCCGGCCGCAGGAAAAGAGCTACCGGCTGACCCTGCAGGCCGAGCAGTCGCTGCCGGAATTTCCCTGCGCCTTCGAGTTCCCGGCGCTGGAGCCGCAGTCGGTCATCCGCGCCAACGGCGTGGTGCTGGTCGGAACCGACAGCACCATCAAGCTGCTGGTGAACGAGCAGGGCGGCTTGACCCAGATCGAACCCGACGCCGTGGGCTGGGACGCGCTGGCCATGCCGAAGCGCGGCTTGTATGCCTACATGTTTGCCAGCATGCCGTTCAGCATGGAGCTTTCGGGCGACCATATCGTCACGTCGCTGCATGCCCAGGATCAGCTGGTGCTGGCCTTGAGCGAAAACGAACTCTCGCTCGAAGCCAAGCTGGATCTGGAGGTGCGCGACGCCCCGGCGCGCGACATCGAAATCGAGGTTTCCAACGATTGGAACGTAACCGGCGTCAACGGCAAGAACGTGGCCGATCACGATGTGCGCGACCGCGATGGCGCGCGCTGGATCAAGGTCCATTTCAAAACGGCGGTCGACAGCCGTACGCTGGTGGAAGTCCGCCTGGAAAAAACCCTGGCCGAGGATGCGGCGGAATTCCCGATGCCGCGCTTCCGGCTCGCCGGCGCAAAATCCGAGCGCGGCTTTTTGGTGCTGCGCGGCGAAGCCGGCACCCGGATGGAGGGCGCGCAGCTGCAGGAGCTGCGGCCGGTCAACACGGGGTCGCTGCCGGTTCGCATCGCCGATGCGCGCCAGGCCTTCCGCTTCAAGCAGCCGGCGTGGGCCGGCAGCGTGCGCATCCTCCAGGAGCAGTCGTCGATCCACGCCGAATCGTTCCAGCTCGTTTCGCTGGGGGAAAGCGGCGTCTTCGGCAGCTGCCTGATCACCTACAACATTGCCAACGCGCCGACGCGCAGTTTCGAGCTCAACATTCCCGAAAGCTACCGCAACATCGAAATCCACGGGCGGGATATCCGCAACTGGACGCAGGAGGGCGAGCGCTGGACGGTCCACCTCCAGCAAAAGGCGATGGGCGACTATACCCTGCTGGTGACCTACGACCATCCCGCGAAATACCAGGGCGAAGAGCTGCTGGTCGGCGGGATCGAGGCCGTCGGAATCGAAAACGAAGCGGGCTATATTGCCTTGGCCGGCTCGGCCAACCTGTCGCTGGCCGAAGAGGTCTCCTGCGCGTCCGCCGTGTTGCCGATCGATGTGGACGAGGTGCCGGAGGAATATGCGCTGCTCGTCAACGACCCGGTCATGCACGCCTATAAATACGTGGCGGTTCCGCACGCGGCGAAGGTGCGCATCAAGCGCTTTGCCATCCAGCCGTTGCTCACGCAGGTGGCGGACCATATCAAGCTCGATACCACCATCGGCGAAGAGGGCGAGGCCGTTACGCTGGCGGTCTACCACGTCAAGAACACGGACCGGCAGTTCCTGCCCGTGCGCCTGCCCGATGCGGCCACGCTCTGGACCGTGACGGTGAACGACCGCAAGGTCCAGGTGCTCGACAAGGGCGACGGCCAGATGCTGGTTCCCGTGGAGCGCCGCCGCGATCCGAATTCGCCGCTGAAGGTGGCGATCACCTACGCCGAACAGTTGAACGAGCCGGGGCTGTTTACGCGCATGAAATTCGAGTCGCCGCAGGCCGATACCCAGTCCGTGTTTGCGCGCTGGACCTTCCAGCTGCCGGACGGCCAGCGGCTGATTGCCGCCAAGGGCAACATGGAGCTGCCGTCGGAGCTTTCGCAGCAAAAGGTGGCGTGGGGCAGTCTGGCCGGTCGGGCCGGCGGCGGCACCATTTTGTTCTGGCTCGGCGTGGTGGCAACCCTGTGCGTTGGCCTGTTTTTCCGGGGCAGGAACCAGGGGAAGAACCACGAGTTTTCGTTCGTGAATTTCATGCTGGGCTGTGCCTTGGTCGCGGCCTCGCTGGCGGCGGTGGTGCTGCTGGCGAGCGCTTCGCTGGCGTTGCTGGGCTCCTATGGCTCGCAGCCGTCGGACTGGGCGTTCAGCAAGGCGGTCGCCGGGGTGGACGGCGGTTTGGCCGTTCAACTGACCCTCGCCAATGCCAATTTCGAGGCGCTCAAAAACATCCTGCTGCTGGTCGTTGGCCTGGTGCCGCTGGCCGGGATGCTGATTGCCGGGAAGCGCGGATGGCTCGCGCCGTTCTTCGCCGTGCTGGTGGTGGTCTATTCCTTCAGCCCCTATCTCGCCTGGATCGCGCTGGTCCTGCCGCACCTGTTCCTGTTTGCCCTCTGCCACCGCTTGGGGAAACGGCGGGCGACGGATCCCGAACCCACGCTGCAACCGTTGCTCGGGGTTGAGTCGAAAGAAGGATCCGCGCACCCGGCGCTGCTGTGCATGGCGGCCGGATTGATGATCGCCGTGTCGGCCTGCGTCGCCACGGAGCCCGTCCGGCAAGTCGCGCCGGCTTCCGCGGAAAAGGAAGCGGTGAAGGCCGAATCGGTGGAGCTGCACATCGCGGTTCCGGAATTTGAAACGAAGAAGCAGGTCAATGTGCAGGTTCGGGCCGAGCTCGAACTGAAGCTGGAGAAGGGCGACGAGTACCGCCTGCTGGCACCGGAATTTATCCTGATGGACTACGAGCTCTCCTCCCGCCATCTGGAAGTGGAGGCCACCGCGGACGGCACGCTGCTGCGGGCGCGCAAGTCCGGATCGTATGGCGTCTCGATGGAATACGTGGTGGTTGCCGCTTCGGAGGGGGGCATGTGGTCCGTACCGCTTTGGATCCCCGCCGGCCTGAAAAACCAGGCCACGGTGGAGCTGCCTTCCGAGGGGTGGAACGTGTTCGCCGGCCAGGACGGCGCCGTCCGTATCCGGCAGGAGGGGGCGCGCGCCGACATCCTGTTCGGCAACCGCTCCAGCCGCTGCCGGCTCGTCTGGATGCCGGAAGAGCGCAAGACCGATCTCGAACAGTCGAAGTTCTTCTGCGACGTCGATACCTTCGTCGATTGCCGCCCCGGCATGGTCGGCCTCCGGCATCACGCGCGCTTCAATATCGCGCAGGGCGAGCTGCAGCGCTTCCTGCTGGAGGTGCCCGATGGCATGAGCATCACCGAAGTGCAAGGCAACGATATCGGTACCTGGCGCTTCGACCCGCTTTCCCGGTTGCTGGAGGTGGTTCTTTCGGCGCCGGTGACCAAGGCCTACGAAATGCGGATCGGCGCGCAGATCAGCCGCGAAAAGCTGCCCTATTCGGTGGAGATCCAGGGGCTGAAGGTGCGCGACGCCGCCATGCAGCGCGGCGTGGTGGCCATTGCCGCCTCCGACGCGGTTCAGGTGGATGTGGGCGCGGCCAACGACCTGAGCGCAATCAACACGAGCGATGCCGCGCAACTGCTCAAGGGCGCGGTCGACACCTCGATCAAGCGGGCCTACCGCTACAACCGCCTGCCGTTTGCCGCGCAGGTGACCGCCCGGCAGGTGTTGCCGGAACTGCGGCTCGACGAGCAGACCGGTCTCGATATTTCGACCGAGCAGCTCCGCCTCTCGAGCCGGCTGAACGTCACGGTGAGCAAGTCCGGCATCTTTGCCGTGCGCCTGCGCATCCCGGAAGGGTTCGACGTGGATTCGCTGAGCGGCGAGGGCATCAGCCATTGGGACGAAGTCGGCGGCGCCGCCCGCGAACTGGTCGTCAACTTCAGCCGCCAAATCAGCGGCACCATTCCGCTGAATCTCGTGCTGAGCCGGTCGGGCCGGGATCTCGAACCCCAGTTCGCCGTGCCGCGAATCCGGATGGAGGGCGTGCTGAAGCATACCGGCACGCTGGCCATCACCGTCGAGCGCGGCATCCGCATCGCCACCCAGACCCGCGAGGGCGCCAGCGAGATTCTGCCGCGCGAGCTGGGCATCCGCCAAACGGGCAGCCTGGCCTTCCGCCTGCTGCGGCCGGACTGGACCATCGAGCTGCAGTCCGAGGTGATGGACCCCAAGATCAAGGCCGAAGTCCTGCAACGCGTCGTCCTCTCCGAAGGGTTGATGAAGATCCGCAGCTATCTGCAATTCGATATCGAGCATGCCGGCGTCAAAACCTTCCGCCTGCAGCCCCCGGATCCGACGATCGCGCTGGTGGTCTCGGGTCGGAATATTTCGCGCGTCCGCAAGGTGGATGACGCACGGGGCATCTGGGAAGTGGAACTGCACGGCAAGGTCGAGGAGCAGTATGGCATGGAGGTGGCCTACCAGCTGCCGTTCGCGCACGATATGTCGGCCGTGGAGATCCGTCCGCTGCTGACGCTGGGAACCGAGAGCCAGAAGGGCTACGTCACGGTGCTTTCCAGCGGTCGCCTGCAGGTGGCGCCGTTCGGTATTTCCGCCTCGCTGCGGCCCGAAGATGCCCGCAGTATCCCGCGCCGCTTCGGGGCGGGCGACCTCTCCGCCGCCGTGCTCTGCTACCGCGCCACCGAGCGCGATTTCGAGTTCGGACTCAACATCGTCCGCCACGATGCCGCCGATGTCCTGCCCGCGCAGGTGCAATCCGTCCGGATCGATTCGGTCATCACCAAGGACGACCAGTCGTTGAACAAAATGACGATGCAGCTCGATCCGGGGGCGCTGCGCTTCCTGGAGATGCGGCTGCCCGAAGGCGCCAAAATCTGGTCGGTCTTCGTGAATGAAACCGCGGTTCGCCCCTTGGTGGAAAACGGGCTGTTCTTCATCCCGGTGGAGGCCGGGGCCGATCCCGCCGCAACGGTTGAAGTGGTCTATGCCCAGAACCGGGCCGCCGACGAGGTGAAGCGCAAGCACCGCTTCCTCGGGCCGCAGTTCAACCTGCCGCTGCGGGATGTGCGCTGGATGTTCTATGGCCCGCAGGGGTACCGCTATTCGGGCTTTGACGGAACCCTGCAACCGCAGACCGCTGCCGTCGGGATGATCGGCCCGCTCTCCATCGCCTCCAAGTTCGATGAAAAAGTCTACATGGAATACAACGCCGGCAACTCCGTGCGCTTCGGTGCGAATGCCCGCGACAACATCGTCAAAGGCAATGAATACATGCAAAGCGGCGACCAGCGCGGCGCCCGCAAAGCCTTCGAAAAAGCCATCGCCTATTCCCAGGGGCAACAGGACCTGAACGAGGATGCCCGCGTCCAGTTCCGCAATCTGGTTCGCCAGCAGGGCGTGATGGGGCTCGTCAACCGCCGGAACCAACTGAAGCAATCGCTCAATCTCATGGACCAGGGCGAGGTGCAGGTGCCGGCCGGCAACGAGCAGTGGTCGGCGCAGGACGTGCAGAACGTCGAAGCGCAGCTCGGGGACAAGGAGAGCAGTACGCTCAGCGGGCTGGCCGAAACCATGCTGGATCAGCAGCAAGCCGCCTCCGTCGAGGTCCACCCGATCCGCGTGGTCATGGCGCTTCAAGGTTCCCCGCTCCGCTTCGAGCGCAAGCTGCAGCTGCAGCCCGACAGCGAAATGTGGGTCGAGTTCAATTCCACGCCCGTCGGCGCGAGCTATTCGGTTCAGGCCGTGGTCGTTGGTGCGGCGGCCCTCGTCATCCTGCTCGCGGGGGGCATGAGCGCGAAGCTGCGCCGTTCGGCCGCTTCCGCCCGATGAGGCCGGCCCGTTTCCGGCCGCTTGCAAGCGGGCAGGAGACCGCTCGACACGGCGGGGCTTTCATGTATTCTCCGTTCCAATTATTGGGAGAGAACACATGAGAGTTTTGCTGGTAGGGGATATTGTCGGGAAGCCCGGCAGAAACGCCTTCACGAAGGTTGCCGCTCAAATGAAGAGCGAAGGCCGGGTTGATTTCATCATCGCCAATGGCGAAAACGCCGCCGCCGGCCGCGGCCCGACCCCGGAAATGGCCAATGCCTTGATCGGCGTCGGGGCGGACGTCGTCACCCTCGGCGACCACGCCTGGGACGCCAAGGAAATGGTGGCGGGCATCGATCTCGAAGAGCGGATCATCCGGCCGGCCAACTTCCCGAAGGGTTCGCCGGGCAAGGGCTTCGTCCGGGTGGATACCCCGGAGGGACCGCTGACGGTCGTGCAGCTGGTGGGCCGCGTTTTCATGCAGCCGAACTATGACTGCCCGTTCCAGACGGTCGACCGCATGCTCAAGGGCATGCTGAGTTCCGACAAGGCGATCTTCGTCGATTTCCACGGCGAAGCCTCGTCCGAACGCATGGCGATGGGCCGCTTCCTCGACGGGCGCGTCTCCGCCGTCTTCGGCACCCACACCCACTGCCAGACGTCCGACGAAACCGTCTTCGACAACGGCACGGCCTACATCACCGATCTCGGCATGACCGGGCCGAAGGATTCCGTCCTCGGCCGCGAAGTCGAACCCGTCCTGGCAAAATTCCTTACGGGCGTTCCGCACAAGTTCGAAGTCGCCAAAGGCAAGCCCACCCTCGAAGGCGCCTTGGTCGACGTCGACATGAAGACCGGAAAAGCCGAGGCCATCGAACGCATCCGGATCGAGGTCTGACGCATTACTCAATGGTTGAGTACAACGCTGGTTTAACTGGATTAGGCGAATGAGCTCGTCATGAAAGTTCGTCGCAAAGTTTGAAAATTACGACCGAGCGCAATACTATTCCTAAATGTCTAGTTAATTATTGGTAAGCCCAGAGAATCTCTGACTATGACGACAGTAAAGACAAATGAATCGACGGTTCCGGGTGTCGGTTTAACCCCTTGGAAAAAGGCTGTTTTTACAAAAGACACCTTCGGTGCCAATTCTGAAGGATTACACTATGTCTATCTTGTGGGCCGAACCTTGTCGGGGGATTGTGCAGGCAACTTTACGCCCGACCAAGTATTCTATGTTGGGAAATATCCAGCGGCCTATATCAAGACGGTCGATTGTTTTGTTGAGTCGGATATCAGGGAGTGGCAGCTGTTTCTGTGGAACCAGACAGTTGTGCCCATGCTCATTCTTCAGGATCGAACAAAAATACGGGTATATACGGCAAACGAGCCTCCCCTGCGAGCTGACGCAGAAAAACAGGTGGAAGCCATCCTCGAAACGACTGCGGATGCCTTGGAATTGCTTCAGACCGAAATCGAGAACGGGAAGTTTTACGAAGATCATAAGGATGCGTTCCAGCGCAACACCACGGTTGACCAATATCTTCTGGATCAACTCAATGCCACCTCCTCAAACATGGTTGCGTCCATGGACGGAGGAAACTCCACTGCTAACCTTGAATTTATTCACCGTTTTCTGACGCGCATCCTCTTTGTCTGCTACCTGATTGAGCGGGGCATGATCAAGGGCTCGTTTTTCCCAAGAGGTGCATTGCACAAGCTGTGTGCAGCGGGCGACGGCAGTCGTCCGTACCTGCTTCTCGACCTCCTGACCGATCTGGGTACAACGGAAAAGCGCGCCAATGCCATTTTCGACCTGTTTCTGTGCGTAAAGGAGCATTTCAACGGGAGCCTGTTTCCTGAAAGCCTTGCCAAAGAAAAGCGCTACTGCAAAAAGGCGATACTTGATGTGCTCATTGATTTCCTGAAAGGAAACGACCAGGAAAATGGACAGTTGAGCCTTGGGTTCTGGGCATACGACTTCAGCGTCATACCCATCGAAACCATAAGC
Source organism: Pontiella sp. (assembly GCF_041622395.1). NCBI lineage: Bacteria > Pseudomonadati > Kiritimatiellota > Kiritimatiellia > Kiritimatiellales > Pontiellaceae > Pontiella > Pontiella sp. Next base: position 9,958 of record NZ_JBFJYW010000108.1, read on the forward strand.
TCCATCTATGAAACCTTCCTGAAAGCCCAGGGCGTGCTGAACGAGGAGATGGGTGCCAAAAACTCCCAACGCAAGGCAGGAGCCTACTACACACCTCCCCACTTGGCCGAATTGACCGCCGACATTGCCCTCGATGGAATTCAGAAGCCAATTCACGAGTTGACGGTTTTCGACCCCTCCTGCGGCAGCGGAGTGTTTCTGGTTACAATGCTGGGCAGGATGGCAGACAGCCTGCGGCGAAAGATGAAGTACAAGGGGAAACGCCCTTGCGCCAAATGGGGTTCTGAAATTATGAACCTTCTTACCCGTCTGCATGGATTAGACATCAACCCAACGGCCTGCCATATTTCCTGTTTCAGCCTCTATCTGGCGGCTCTGGAACAAATGTCTCCGCTGGATCTGGAAATGCTGCAAAAAGCCGGAAAAAAATTCCCGCCGATGTTGCTGGATAAAGAAAATGGTTACACGGACGGGAAAAATATCGTTCATGCTAACTTCTTTGATGAAAACACGCCTTTTGATGAGACGTTTGACCTCGTTATTGGAAATCCGCCGTGGGTGAGCCGAAAAAACTCGACCGATGAAAAGTTTCTGAAATGGAGAAGCTCTCAAGGAAAGATTAGAGAGACGGTTTTAGCTCCTGAAAAACAAATAGCCGCAGGCTTCATGCGCAAAACGCCAGAGTACTTATCCAAAGACCACGGACGAGCATGCCTGCTCTTGCCATCGGCCGTCCTGCTGAACAAAAACACCAATCACTTTCAAAAAGAATGGCTTAAAACAGTTGATCTAACACGAGTCGTTAATTTTTCGGACTTGCGGCGGGTGCTTTTTGAGCGGGCAATACATCCGTGTATCGCAGTCTGTTTTTCCCACGGCAACGAGAACCCTCAAAACCGTATCTGCTCTTACGAGTCACCTAA
>NZ_JBFJYW010000109.1:0-10821 GCF_041622395.1 Pontiella sp.
GGTCTGCCGCTCGCCCGTCAGGGGGCGGATGCTGGCCACGCGCTTCATCAGTTCTTTGTTGCTTTCCCATGCGGTCCGCAACTCGCGGACGGGATCGCCGCCCTCTTCCGAAGCCGGGGGCATCACCAACCCGAACAGCAACTTCCCATCCTCTGCGGAGAGCGACTGGAGCGAGACCGACTCGGGGAGATCGAGAAAAAGATTGTGGATGACCGGCAGCAGCTGCGGCCGGCCCGCCAGCGAACGGCGAAGCGATGCGAGCTGGCCGGAATAGGCATTCAGGTCCCGGTAGAGCTTGTCGGGATCCTTGAAACTCGAATAGTCGATCCCCGGGATGCGCGAGGCCGATGCAACCAACTCGCGCCGCTCGTTCCGGTTCGTCATCCAGCTGATGACGTTGACGGTCGCGAGATAGCCCACCAACACCAGCAGCGCGAAGCACAGCCCCAGATAGAGGTGCATGCCGGTATAGAAACGCTGGCGCATCTCGAACGAACTGGTCAGCTCCTTTGCCAAATTTATGCGATAGTCAGCAGCCATGGTTTTCCCCTGGGTAGCATCCGGACTCCGTCAGGAGGATTCCGGGGGTCCGGGGGATCTCCCGCCGAACAGTCTCGTTGCTTATTCCTTCGTTCTTCATTGCCTATGTATTCCTTAGTCCAAGACCCAGGCTGGTCGTCATCAGCGGGGAGATTACATTGTTGTTTTTCGACGACTTGATGCTGTGCGCAATGGAAAAATTTGCGTCCTTCAGCGGGCTCCAGACTTCCGTGGGCAGGCCGATCGTGTCGTGGATCTGGGCCACGAATTCGGGATCGTCGGGCACGAAGCCGGTCAGCACGAGCTGGGTCACCGGCGTCTTGTCGACCTTCACGTGGTAATAGAGCAGGGCGTCGGAAATGTTTTCGATCAGGTACTGCAGTTTGGTCGACCACTCGGCCGAGCGGGAAATAATGGTGCGCGGATAGATATAGTGGTCGTTGTAGAGGATCGAGATGTCGGCGTTGTAGCGCGAGAGGTTCACCACGCACACCGCGTTGTCGACGTTGACCTTTTCGCCGCGCAACGCGAGAAAGAGATTGCAGAGCGACGTGCAGCCGACATCGGTCAGCACCGGGAAGAGCCCCGCTTTTTTCAACAGGTTGAGTTGGCGGTTGACTTCTTTTTTGGCCACGGCCACCAGAATGCCCTGGAGGGATTCGCCCAGTTGGGTATAGGGATCGTTTTTCGGGCGGTTGAGATGCCAGTCCAACACGATTTCATCCGGCGGGAGCTGCAGCGTTTCTTCGGCTTCGAGATGGAGCGCGGAAGTCAGCTCGCGCGGGGCGAGGTCCGGATATTTGAAATATTTAAGGCAAAGCGAGCGGGTCTGCAGCCCCATGCAGACGGACCGCGTCGGCATGAGCGTCTTCTTCCACAACTTGCGGATCACCTGGATGATCTCTTCGTCCGAGGCATCGGGGGCGTACTCCATCCACCCGGCATGCGTCAACGCGATCTTCCGGCGGCCCCGCCGCACGATGCGCGCCGCGCTAACAACGCCATCGGCAATGTTGATCCCCGCAATGTTTTCCCTGTTTTTGATGGATTCGGCCGCAACCATATTCGCCTCTTCGTTCCAATCCGGACTCGTATTGTTCTGTTTCTTTTCAAAAGATGCTTGGCAAGGCAGGCCCCGTGGCCTGCCTGCCAGAGGAGCAACTTAGTAGTTGCGGGTCCAGATGCCGTCTTCGTCAAGCGTCACAGCCATGCCGACGGACTTGCCTTCATCGTCGCCGCGCCCGCTCGTAGCCGTGCCGGTGCATGCGATGGTGTAGGTATTGGAAGACGTCCCCGTGAAGGAATAGTCGACATAGTCGAAGAACTGGCCATCCAGGTCGGTCGAGGAAATCATGTTGAGATTCGCCAACGTAGCCGGATACTGGTCATGCTCGGCCAAATAGACCCGAGCCGACGACAGAATGGTTCCGATGCCGGCTTCGGCTTCGGTGCCCATTGCACGCTTCTTGTTGCCCGACATCATCGGGATGGCAACGGCCGCCAGAATGGCGACGATAATTGCTACGACCATCAGTTCCACCAATGTGAAACCGGCTTTGTTTTGCTTTCTTGTCTTCATGTTTGCTTCTCCTTGTTACTTGTTGGTTTCCTTACTGACTGCGGGTACCCCAACCCGCCCTTTACTTACTCTCGAACAATTTCTTTTTACATATAACCACATGCTTCTATTGCACCACCCTCCTTCCAATCAGTTTACTTGACACTCATCGAGACCGAGAAGATCGGCATGTAGATCGCCAGGATCAAAATCAGGATGAAGGCGCCGAAGACGATGATGACCATCGGCTCGAACAACGCCATCGAGGTCATGATCGAGACCTCGACCTGGTCTTCGTACAGCTCCGAAACATTGTTGAGCACCTCCGGCAACTGGCCGGAGTCCTCGCCGACCCCCACCATGCGGACGATCAGCCCCGGGAAGATCCCGGATTTTTCCAGGCTGGCGGCGATGCGGTTTCCGGTCATGATCATTTCGCGGGCGCCGAGCACGTTGCGCTTGAGCAGTTGGTTGCCGGTGGCCTGCGCGCAGATTTCCAGGGCATTGGAGATCGGCACTCCGCTCTGCACCATGATGGCCATGCTGCGGCAGAAGCGCGCCAGGATGTATTTTTTCAGGCAGCTTCCGGCATACGGCATGCTGAGCTTGAGCTGGTCCTTGCGATACGAACCGGTCGGCGTCTTCCCGTAGAAGACCAGACCGGATACCACGATCGCCGTGCCGATGACGAGCATCAGGAAGTTATCCACAAAAAACTGGTTGACCGAAAAGACCAACCGCGTAAACACTGGCAGGTCGGAACCGAAGCCCGAAAAAATGTCGGTGAACTGCGGCAGGATGAACAGCGTCATGATCAGGCAGACGACAATGAAAAAGATGCCGATGAAAACCGGATAGGCCGCCATCGCCTTGATGCGGCGCTGGAGACGATCGGCCTTTTCAAGATAGGCCGCCAACTGCTGGAGGGTCGACGGCAACTTGCCGGATTCCTCGGCCACCTTCACCAGCCCCACGAACATTTCGTTGAACACCTTCGGATGCATGGCGACCACTTCGGAAAAACTCTTGCCTTCGTGCAGGCGGTCGACCATGTCCTTGCTGACGCGCTTGAGCACGGGATGCTCCAGCTCCATGCCAATGCCTTCGATGGCATCGCGCAGCGGCACCCCCGCATTCACGGAGATCGCCAGCTGGCGGCAGTATACCGCCAGGTCGGTCATCTTGACCTTGGATGAAAACGAGAAGGACTTCTTGGTTTTGTCGGCCGCCGGGGCCGGCTTGGGCGCGGCGGTCTTCTTTGCGGCGCCCGCGGCGGGCTTGGGTTCGACGCTGAAGAGGTCGACCACGGTCAGCCCTTTCTTGCGCAGCGCCTCCAGCGCGTCCAGACGCGTTGCGGCGTCCAGTGACGAGCGTACATCCTGGCCATCCTTGTTTTTCGCAATGTAGCTAAATGTCGGCATTTCAGAATCCTTTTAATCAGCCACGCACTTGGTGATGGCTTCGCTGATCGTCGTCTGCCCCTCGCGGACGCGCTGGAACGCGTTTTCGGCAAGGGTCTGCATGCCGCCCTCGATCGCCTTGCGGCGCAGGGCCATATCGTCCGCTTCCGTATGGACGAGCTCGCGGATGGCGGGCGTCACCTCGAGGAACTCGAAGATGGCGCGCCGTCCCTTCATGCCGCTCTTGCGGCAATTGTTGCAGCCTTTGCCATGCATGAACGGCCAGCTTTCGGCATCGGGAAAGACGGGCTTGACCCATTCCATCTCGGCGGCGTCGGGTTGATACGGGGCCTTGCAGTTCGGGCAAATCGTCTTGACCAGGCGCTGGGCAATAACCAGCCGCATGGTGGCCGCCGTCAGGTAGGACGGAATGCCGATGTCGCGCAGCCGGCTGAACGACGAGGTGGCATCGTTCGTATGCAGCGTACTGAGTACGATGTGCCCCGTGAGCGAGGCGCGCATGGCGATCTCGGCGGTTTCCGAATCGCGGATTTCCCCGATCATCACGGCGTCGGGGTCCTGGCGCAGAATGTGGCGCAGACATTCCGCGAAGGTCAGGCCGATCTTCGGCCGCACGGGCATCTGGTTGATGCCTTCGATCAAATATTCGACCGGGTCCTCGACCGTCTGCACGTTGCGCGTCGGGCTTTTCAGGATGCCCAGCGCACTGTAAAGGGTGGTGGTTTTACCGCTTCCGGTCGGTCCCGTCAGCAGCACGATTCCATTCGGCATGCCCAGGATTTCGTGGAAGCGCTTCAGGCTTTTGCCTTCGAAACCGATGTCCTCGAGATCCAGCACCAGGCTTTGCTTGTCGAGAATGCGCATCACGACCTTTTCGCCAAAGACCAGCGGCATCGAGGAAACACGCACATCGATGACGCGCCCGGAAAACTTGAACTTGAAACGGCCGTCCAACGGCAGGCGCCGCTCGGCGATATCCATCTCCGAAAGAATCTTGATGCGGGTGATGATGGCCTGATAGAGCGATTTCGGCGGCGGAGTGACCAGATGCAACGTGCCATCCACGCGCAGGCGGACGGAACAGCTGTTTTCGCCGGGCTCGAAATGGATATCCGAGGCGCCGTCGCGGATGGCCTCCATCAGCAGCAGGTTGACGTAGCGGACCACGGGCGCGTCGTTGGCGTGAACCAGCAACTGGTCGACATCGCCCAGATTGGTTTCGAATTCGGATTCGTTGGCCAGGGCCTCGACATCGACGATGTCCTGCAAACTCGCCTCTACGTAGGCCTCTTCCTTGTAGCACTTGTCGATGATCGCGTTGATCTTGTCTTCGGTGCTGACGGCCTTGTGGATCTCGAGGGTGGTGAGCGAGCGGACGGTATCGACCGCGTCCATGTCGAGCGGGTTCTTCATGACCAGCGTAAGGGAGACCCCCTCTTCCTTGGTGAGGGGAATCAGGCAGTAGCGACGGGCGACGGATTCGGGAATCATGTCGTATTCGTCGCGCTGGAGATGGAACTCTTCGCCGAGGTCCAGGTAGGGAATATTGAGCAACTCGGAATACGTCATCGCGATATCGGCCGGCGAGGCCAACTGTTCCTCGATGAGAATATCGGTGAGGATACGCCCGGTTTGCTCTTGGATGGTCAGCGCTTTTTCAAGCTCCGACGTGCCAACGCGTCCGCTGCGGATCATCATTTCACTGAGTTGGTCGGTGATCATTCCTTGCTTTCCTATCGTTTAAAACTTATTTGGATCCGGGCCGAGGCCCGGACCGGGGGCGGGCCCGTTAGTTGACTGGAACACTGTTCGTGGAAACCGCGGCAGGCGCCGGCGTTCCATCCATCTGCTTGACCAGCTCCAGGATTTCCGTGTTGGCGGTTTTGGCGGCCTCGACCTGGGTGGCTTCCGTTTCAACGGCCAGCACCTTTTCCGCCCGCAGCTTCTTGGTGATGTCCATGTTCACTCGGGCTTCGTAGTTTTCGACCTTCGAGGCGGAATCGATGGCGTGGGCGTCGTTGTCCACAATGGTGGCCTTGATGAAGATCAGCAGGTCCACCTTTTCCTTGCGGAGGGTTTCATTGCGGAACAGACGCCCCAGGAAGGGGATGTCGCTGAGCAGCGGAATCTTTTCGATCGTTACCGTATCGCGTTCTTCCTGCAGCCCGCCGATCACCGCCACATTGCCGCTTTTGATCATCACTTGGGTTTCGGCTTCACGGATGCGCAGTACCGGATAGTCGGTGCCGGAGGCCGAATCGGAACCGGAATAGACGCGGCTGGAGGCGAAGGTCGAGATTTCGCTGACGGCCGGATGCACGATCATGTTGATGTAGTCGTCGTCGCAAACCTGCGGGATGACGTTGAGCTGGATCCCGATGTTTTCGTAGTAGTCCAGCCGGGTGGACGTGGTGGAGCTCGAGCCGCCGCCGCTATTGTTGCTCGACTCGATGATCGGATACTTCGAGCCCACCAGCAGAGCGGCTTCCTGGTTGTTGACGGTCAACAGTTTCGGTGCGGAGAGCACGTTGGCCGAATCGTCCTGGGCAATCATGTTGAAGAGGAGTTCGAAGCCGGAATCGCCGAGGATGGTGTGCGAGAGATGCAGGCCGGAATCCTGCGAAAGGCTGCCTGCGGCCCCCATGGAGAGCGGGTCCGGATAGCCCGTGGTGGTGTTCAGGATCCGGTCGAGATCGGTCAGCGTCGTCGGCTCGAGCGAACTGGATACGCCGCTGTATGAATTGACGTTTTCAATCGCCCCGAAATAATCGAGCCCGATCTGCGAGCCGGCATCGCTGGTGAGCTCGATGAACTTGGATTCGATCATGACCTGGGCCGGAAGCATATCGACTTCCGCAATCAGCTTGTCGATCTTGGTGATGGAGGAAGGAACGTCGGTAATGACGAGGGTTTTGCTCTTCTTGATCTCTTCCTGCGTTTCGCGACGGGCGCGAATGCCGGATTCGACGGCGGCTCCGCCGGTGCCTTCCCCGCCAAACTCCCACCCGGGCATGCTCTTGGTTTGCAGGATGGTGAATTTACCGCGCCCCGACAGCTGCGCGGAGCAGATATCCATGATGTCGTAGGCATCGATATATCTGAGCTTGAAAACCTTGGTCATCAGCGGCTCGATCCCCTCGACCGTCACAATGTTTTCGAGTTTGCTGATCACGATGGTGTCGCCCACCACGCGATAGCCGAAGCCGTAGGGTTTCAGGATGACGTCGAGTGCCTCTTCCCACGGGATATTGTTCAAGCGAACGTTGACGCTTTCGGAAACCACATCGGGTCCCACCACGATGCTCTGCCCGGTCTGCAACGAATAGGCCTTCAACACCTCGGAGATGTTGGCGTCCTTCACATTGATGGTAACGAATTCGGAGGTCGCAAGTTCCTCGTCCGCTTCAATGATTTGCGCTTCCGCTTCCGCGTTATTCTGTTGGGCCACGGCCGCCATGGGGCCGATCGCAACAAGTGCGATCGCTCCCGCCAGGGATACTACGGTTAGCTTTTCTCCATATGTCATCATTGGTTTCTCCTTTTAAACCCTTCTTCGAGCATCGGTTCCCGTTTAAAGCACCTGCCGTGCCAAATCCCTTGCGCCATCATTCGATTCTTTGATAGATCCCTTGGTCTTTGTTTCGCGCCGCCCCGCTCAGACCCCCGCAACTCCGCATCTACCGAGAGGATTGCGCACCCCGACGAAATCCACAAGACGGGCAATCGCTGAAAGAACCATGGAACAATCCCCGGCGCCGAACTCGGGGGAACCCGAAGACGGCCTATCGGGGGATCCCCGATGCCCCATCGGAGCCGCCCCGATGAATCCGGGGAGCGCAAAAAAAGGCCATTTCTTCCGTGCGAAGAGAATAGCCTTTGTTTAATGGGGTTTGGTGGATTTCGATCAGGACGATCGATGCGACTCGTTTTCAACCCAGTGGATGGCGCGCTGCATCAGCTCGGTACCACTGCGCAACTGGAGCTTGTCTTTGATGTGGGCGCGGTAGGTTTCGATGGTCTTGATGCTCAGGCTGAGTTGCTCGGCAATTTCGCGGGTCGAGTTTCCGCGGCCGATCAACTCGAAAACTTCGAGTTCGCGCAAACTCAGCGCGTCGGCTCCACTCCGCTGTTTTTCCCCGCTTTTGCGAAAAGCCATCTTTAACATTTGCGAAGACATCGTCTTACTCACGTAGATTTCACCGTCCAAAACCTTTTCGATGGCCTGGATCAGGGTCGTGGCCGCGGCCTGTTTCATGACATAGCCGCTGGCCCCCGTCTTCAGGGCGTGTTCGGCATAGAGCGATTCGTCGTGCATCGACAAGACCAGCGTCGGGATCTGCAACCCGAGGTCGTCGATGGTCTTGATCAGTTCGAGGCCGTTGGAATTCTCGAGCGAAATATCCACCAGCACCACGTCCGGGGCCTTTTGCTGGATCTCAACCAGCGCCTCGCTCACGCTGCCGGCTTCTCCGCAGACCTCCAGGCCCGCCTCCTGCTCGATCAGCTTGATCAACCCTTGGCGCACGATGGGATGGTCATCGACCAGATAAACCTTTCTTTTCTTTGCCACGGGCTGCCTGGGGGGGGGCTCTGCGCTCGCCATAATCCTATGCCTTGGTTTCCACTGGTTCGTCCACTTCCATACGACAGATCAGTTGCGTGCCGCCGTTCTCCGCCTGCGTGATGCTCAGCTGGCCGTTGATCGCGGAAGCGCGGTACTGCATGGTCTTCATCCCGATGCCGCCGCCGTTCTCCATGATGTTTCTCCAGCGCCCGTTATCGCGGATGGTCAGCCGGGGCCTGCGATTGGGTTTCGTCAGCAGGATTTCCACCAACGTGGCTCCGGAATGGCGAACGGCATTGTTGACCGCTTCCTGGGCGATCCGGAACAGATGGGTTTCGACGGCCCCATCGGCAAACTCGAGCGATTCGTCGATCTGCACCTCGCACCGCAGGCCGCAGCTTTCCCTGGTGACGCGCGCCAGCTCCCTCAACGCCGCGAAAAAGCCGCGCTGAACCACGTCGGAGGTCATCAGCCCGCGGGAAATCTGCCGGATCTGGTTGCTGGCGTCGTCGGCCAGCTCGGAAATCTGCACCGCGTCGACGTCGGCCGGATTGCCTTCGCGCTGGAGCCCGTTGGCCAGCGAACGGCTCAACAAGCTGATGCCCGTGAGCAACTGGCCGATCGAGTCGTGCAGGTCTTGGCCAATACGCCGTCGTTCGCGCGTGGCCACCTGCGAGAGCTCTTCCGCGAAAAACTGCGGGCGGGAAACATCGCAAACGGCATAGAGCGCCAGATGGTCCGGCGCCCGGTACTTTTTCACTTCCACGTCGCACCGGGAACCGCACAGGCCATGCAATACGCAACCGTGGATCGCTTCATTGGCGTCGGCGGAACTCGTCTCGATAATCCCCCGGTCGGCCTCGGCAAAAAGATCGCCCAACGACAGGCCGACGAGCATCTCCGAGGAATATCCGAAATCCTTGGGCACCTTGGACCCGGCGGCTCGAATGGTGCCGGCCGGATCGACCAACAAGTAGCCGATGCGATCGTCCGCCGGCGCGGCCGCCTCGGCCGGACCGTCCGGATCCGGAGGCGCAACGGAAAGCTGCACGCAGGCAAAACGCCATTTGCCCCATTTGCGTTCGTAGGGCAAAACATGGAGATGCTTCATCCACCCCGCGCCATAGGAGAGCGAGAACGATGCGGGCTTGCGGGAGGCGAACGCCGCCGCCAAAAGACCGCTCTCAAAGGCCGCCGTCGGATCGTCCAACAGCGGGAAGAGGTCCGGCTCGGCAAGCAGCCGCCGCTCCGAATGGAAGTGGTGGTGCACACGCCGCTTCTCGTCGAAAACGCAGAAGACCACGTCCGAAACGCCAACCGGCGGCGCGGGCTCATTCTCTACATTTTTCTTCAGCAACGTACGGAACATGCAGTCCCCCCAAAACGGATAACCCATCACGCATCCATGATTCACCGCGTGTTTGACGTACCCTACTCCGGCCGGCAGGAGAGGTCAACCGCACAGAAACCGCGGTCCGGCCTTTCGCGCTTCCGCCGTTCGGGGGTGCTGGGCGAAATGCCGCGGCATTTGTCTTCCATCCCAACGCATTCCCGGTAATCTTTATCGCCATACCATTGTTTCAGGAGAACCCGCCATGAAAACCCAGCAAGCCCCCTACCAGGCCCATTTGTTCGTCTGCACCAAAACGCGCGGCGACCAACGGAAATCGTGCGGCGACGGCGACAACCCGGACCTGAAAACCATCCTGAAGGACGAGGTGAAGCAACGGGGGTGGAAATCCGCGGTGCGCGTCTCCGAGGCCAGCTGCCTGGGGGTCTGCGACGCCGGGCCGAACATCATGATCTACCCGCAGAAAATCTGGCTTTCCGGCGTCACCCGCGCCGATGTTCCCAAAATCCTCGAGCTGGTCGGCTCACTCGTTTCTGAGTCCGCATAAGGCATCGCCTCTAAGGGCAAGGCCGATGGCGGCGGCCATGCAGCCCGCGCCGCAGACCACCACGAAAAGCAGTAGCGCCAGCAAGAATCCGGGCGAGGCCTGCGTCTTGGTGATGAACAGCGCCGGAACCATCGCCACCGCCGCCGAACCGATCCCGACCGCCAATCCGGCCAGCATCAGCACCCCATGCTCGATGGCGAGCAGTTTGCGCAGATGCGCATCCCGGAAGCCCACCGCCCGCAGCAGCGCGGTTTCCGCGCGCCGATCCTGCACGTTGCGCAGCACCGTCACGCCCATGCCCAAACTGCCGACCGCCAGCCCCAGCGCGCCCAACACCAGGAACATGGCCAAATAGGTCGATTCCACCGCATAGAACTCCAGCAGCCGCTCCGTCGCCGGAACCACATCCAGCCCCGCGCGCTCGTGCTTCCGCGCCGCCGGCGGCTCGTCCATGAGGAACATGCGGTAGCCTTCCTCTCCCGGAAACTTCGCCGCAAAATCCTTTTCCGAGATGAGCAGCGTTCCCTGGAATACCGAAAGCCGCATCGGCAACTTGCCCACCAGTTTCACCCGGAACGCATTCCCGGCTTCGTCGACATAGTCGAGCAGATCGCCCGACTCGATGCCGGTCTTGGCTTCGAGCCCCCACATCGCCGTGTCCGAATCGCCCACCAGCGCCGGAACCATCCCGTCCGGCAACCGGACGTTTAGCAAGGACCACACATCCTCGTCCGCGCAAAACGCGCCGCGCCCCGACATCGCCGACGGATCAACCCCCAGCAAACGCGGCGTCCGCGCCCGGTTCAAATTCAGGCAGCTCGCGTCGTCGCCGTCGCGCAC
>NZ_JBFJYW010000110.1:0-10804 GCF_041622395.1 Pontiella sp.
GATCGGCGATCCCGACTTACACAGCACCCGGCGCCAAACGGCTTGGCGGCGGGGCCGGACCCCGATTCATCGAACGGCTGAAAGGTCTCCTTCGTCAACCGTTTCGGCCCTACAATCCGCCGCAGACCGTCAGGATGCCGGTCCGACATTCCATGCAATCGCCAAAACGTATGAAGTGGAGGCAAAATAATCGGTGCGTCGGGTTATAAATTATTCGGAAGTGATTCTGCCAATATCCTCTGCTCTACGCCGTGTCCTGCCGATTTTAGGACCACTGGCTTTAGAGCAGAGAAACCGGCCCGGTGGACCGTTCTACGGTTCGCTCGACTCTCCATAAAAACAACGGAAACGCCGGGGCTGCGGGGATCGCGACTGAGCCACCTCGAAGCGGCGGCTCGACCCGACCGCGCCGGCATCCGTGCGACAGGGTCTGTGGCTTCCGGGCGCACCCATAGAAAAGGAGCGGCAGCCGCCGCTCCTTTCCAAACCAATCCGTTTAACCGGCCCCGGGCAAAGCTCCGGGACCCAACCCGCTCAAATCATGAACCGGCGGCGGATGAACAGGATGCCGGCACCGAACGCCGCAACCAGCCCCAGCGTGGCCGGTTCCGGGATCACGGTGGTTGCCAGCGTGACACCATCCATATATGCGCCATTCGTGGCGTTATCGCCGTTGTCCGCACCGAACAGAGTGATTCCGTAATTTTCCGTAGAGCCATTCACCCAGCCCTGAACGAGGGAGGTAACGTCAACCGTGAGATTGGTCGCATTTGCGTAATTCGCCACATCGACGAGCAGGGTTACCTGATCCGCAGAGGCGTCGCCCCATGCATAATCAGGATTACTTAAAGTGGCGTCGACCGTGTCGTCGTCCCAGTCGCCACCGGCAACCACCCCGAACATCAGGTCCATGCCATGGTTCACGTCGTTGAGTCTGCCCACATAACCGATGGAAAGCGTCGCCGAAAAATTGGCGTCGTTTACATCACCCACCGAGAGGGAACTCGTGTCGAATTTGAGGAACGTCGCGACCATGCGGAATGTCGATGCAGTTTCACGATCCCGCACGGTGTACCTAAAGGCGGCGCCATTATCGGGACCCAACGTACCGGTATCCGTCGGAACGCCAAAGGGGGCCACATTCCCGTCGGCTTTGATGCAAATTTCATCCGTGAGCGTGAGAAAATCGGCTTGCACCCCGATGGCCCCAATCACCAATCCACATATTATTGCTCTATATTTCATTTTTATCTCCATTTCCTTTTTTGTTCGCTATGCCGTACCGGAATCGTGCACGGCACCACTCAGAACGGTGTATGGATACCGCACGTTGAACACCGCGGCGACCAATGGAAAGGTTACCTTGTTAAACCCACCGCGATTTCCAATCGTTTGCATTGCTTTGGGAGCAAATTCCAGTAGATTTCCGTGCGTTTACTTGGTAACCCGAAAAACCGCACCCAATGAGGTAGACATGCCCAACAAGAACGCCAACGAACCGCCGGAAAACGAACGCCATCGGAGCGTGACCCTTCGCGATATTGCCAAGGAGCTCGGGATCTCCCATGTAACGGTGTCGCTGGCCTTGCGCGACCACCCGCGCATCTCCGCAGCCACCAAGCTGCGCGTTCAGCAAAAGGCCGACGAAATGGGCTACCACCCCGATCCGATGCTGTCTGCCCTTTCCCATTATCGGCTGAGCAACCAGGAAAAACCGGTGCAGGCCACCTTGGCATGGATCAACCCCTTGCAACATCCGGGGCGGCTCCTGAAACAAGAGGAGTTTTCGCTCTACTGGAAGGGGGCGGAAAAAGTCGCCCAGCGACTGGGGTTTCATCTGGAGGAGTTCAGGACGGCGGATCTTTCGCTGCCGCGCATGGACACCATTTTCAAGACGCGCAGCATTCGCGGCCTGCTCATTGCCCCGCTGGCGTGGGAGATCACGCCGATCCACTGGGACGACTTTCCTTGGAAGGACTATGCCGGCGTGCGTTTCGGGCGGAGCGCGCAAGGCCCGCTCTACCATTTTGTGACCAGCGCCCAGGTCTCCGGCAGCGCAAGGGCCTTTGAACGGGCCAATCAAAAGGGATACCGGCGCATCGGTTATTTCGGCCTGAACACCCCCAGAAGAATGTTTGTTGCCGGCTACCTGCGGGCGCAGCAGACCGTGCCGGCCAACCAGCAGGTGCCCCCGATGTGCTATGAGGCCAACGATACGCCCGAACAGCAGCAGGAACTCCTGGCCGCCTGGCTTGCAAGCAACCGGCCCGATGCGATTCTAACGGACAACCAACTGCTCCCGTCCATGCTGCATGAACTCGGCTACCGGGTCCCCGAAGACATCGGAATCGCCACCACGAGCATCCACGACACGCCGATCGATGCCGGCATCAACCAGAACCCCGAAGAAATCGGCAAGGCCGCCGTCCGCATGCTGGTCTCCCTGATCAATGAGCACCATTTCGGCATTCCGGAAGTGCGCAACCAGATCCTGGTCGACGGGAAATGGCAGGATGGCTCGATGCTTCCCGACCGGCATGCGTAGCCGGTGGTCAAGGGAACGGCGTTGTTTGAAGCAGGCTTAGCAGCCCCCAGGGCTCAAGCGTCCGGGCAATGCGAAGGGTGCCGTCATGCGCGACGCAGCAGGTTTGCACGGCGGTGGCCCGCGCCGCCTCCTTGAGCTGCCGGGTTTGCTCGCGCGAGATCGGATCGGGCGATCCCATCCGTTTCCAGGCCGACAGCGCGTCGCCATGGTCCCGATCCACCCGCTCGACCACGAACTCCGTTCCGGGGGCCAGCCCCGTGAGCTCGATCACCATTTCGACGGGCGATCCCATGGCCAGGGTCTGTTCGGCGACGGCGCGCGAGTCGAACGATCCCGGCACGGTTTGGGCGACTTCCGGCGGATAGTGATAGGCCAGCGCAGCCAACCGGCCGGTTTGCGGATCGCGCGTGACCATGCCGTTGCCGGAACGGGCAAGCACTTCGCCGCCCAAGGTGTTCAGCAGGCGGTACGCATGGAACGTCGGCTTCGGAATCCCTTGGAAATTAACCATGCCGAAGCCGCCGTGGAATGCCGTATCCCCCGCCCCGCTCTCTTCGAAAATATCCGTGAACGTCCAGAACGAAAGCGAGTCCACGTAGCCGATGGAATCGATGTTCGCCTTCGCCACGTAGGTGGCCGCCTGGAGATAGTCGTGGGTGAAATCGCGCGGGGAGGAACTGCAATTCCACTCGGTCAGGTGGATCTCGGCGTCGGGGAACGCGCCGGCATCCATGATCGCGCGAAGCAATTGCAGATCCTGCGGGGTCGCGTCGACGCCGCGCGTCAGCTTCATGCCCGTGCCATGCTCGTCGAGCGCCCAGTCGGTGGGATAGGGATGGACGGAGACGAAATCGACCGGCAGGTGGTTCTCGGCGCAGAAGGCGAGGAAATCGTCCAGCCAGACCGGCTTCCACTCCAGCGCATCGAGATCCTTTGCGGCGGTGACGGTTTTGTGTTCGGAAAGGTTTTCCGTTTCGCCGTCGAACCGACCGTCCGGCACAAAGTTGCTGGTCGAAGGCCCGCCGACCTTCAGGCGCGGATCAACCGCTTTGATGACTTCGGCGGAAACCTGGTAGAGCTTGAAATATTCGCTCTTGGTGCCATGCCAGAACGGCTCGAGATTCGGCTCGTTCCAGACTTCGAAATACCAGTTCGCCACTTCGTCGATGCCGTAGCGGGCCACCACGTGCTCCGCGAAGCGGCGGACCAGTTCGCCCCACTTGCCGAAGTCGGTCGGCGGCGCGGAGTGGCCCTTCCACCAGAAAACCGTTTCCGACGGCCGCGCCAGATCCCCGGGGCAGAAGCCGAGCTCGATGAACGGGCGGACCCCCAGGTCGAGCAGGCGGTCGAAGATTTCGTCCACATACTGGAAGTTGTAGGTAACGGAGCCGTCCGCGTTTTGGCGGTAGACGAACATATCGTCGTGGAAGAGGCCATGGAACCGGACGCGCTCGAATCCGCATTCGCGGTGCACCAGCGCCAGCTGTTCCATCCACCCGGCGCGCAACGCCTCGGCGGCGCGCCCCGCCCCGACGCACGGGCTCCAATGCGGGCGGTATGTCTTGATCGCCGGGCCCTGGGCATCGGCAGCGAATGTGATTGTGTGGTTCATGAAATCCCTTTCAACAAGACGGCGGGTGTACGCCCCGGAAACGTTCGTCCGCGCGGCCCGTGCTATTGGCCATTCCAGAGGAAGACCTCGCCCTGGGCGAGTGGCTTCGCGAAGGTTTTATCGCCGTAACGGAGGTGGAGCGGATTGCCGTTGAGCGACTTGATGCGGGCCTGGGTCAGCACCCCGCCCTTCCAGGCGATGTCGACTTCGAATCCGCCGCGGGCGCGCAAGCCCCGAACCGAACCTTCCGGCCAAACGTCCGGCAAGGCCGGCAAGAGATGGACTTCGCCGTCGTGGCTCTGCAGCAGCATTTCGGCGAACGCCGCCGTGCCGCCGAAGTTGCCGTCGATCTGGAACGGCGGATGCGTATCGAAGAGATTGGTCAGCGTCATCTTGGTCAGCAGGTTGGTCAGCAGCTCATGGGCTTTGTTTCCGTCGTGGAACCGCGCCCACATGTTCACCTTCCAGGCCATGCTCCAGCCCTTGCCGAGATCGCCGCGGGCAATCAGCGATTTGCGCGCGGCTTCATAGAGATCCGGCGCGGCGTTTTTGGTAATCGATTTCCCCGGGTGCAGCCCAAAAAGGTGGGAGGTGTGGCGGTGGTGGGGATCGTTCTCCCGGTAATCCTCGATCCATTCCATCAGCCGGCCGGTTTTCGGGCTGATCTGCACCGGCTGCAGCCGGTCCAGCGCATCCTGGAGTTCTTGCTGGAATTCCGCGTCGAACCGGCCGGACGGATCAATCTCCCGGGCGGCTTCCTGCAACCCGGCGAACAGATCCTGGATGATTTCCAGATCCATCGATGCGGCATAGGTGAACTCGATTTTGGTTCCATCGTCCATGATGAAGGCGTTTTCCGGCGAGTGCGACGGGTTGGTGACCAACTTGCCCGCGGCCGGGGTTCCTGCCGGAGCTTCGACCAGGAAATCGAGCATGAATTGGGCCGCCCCCTTCATCAACGGGTAGGCGCGTTCGGCCAGGAACTCCTTGTCGCCGTTGAACCGGTAATACTCCATCATGTCGCGCACGGCCCAGGCCGCGCCCATCGGCCAAACGCCCCAAACCCCGTCGGCCGGCGCCGTCATGCCGAAGAGGTCGGAGAGATGGTGGATGGTCCAGCCGCGTGCGCCGTAGTGCACCTTCGCGGTTTTTTCGCCGAACGGCACCAGGCTTTCGAGATAGTCGAAATACGGCAGGCTGCATTCCGCCAGATTGCACACCTGCGCGGGCCAATAGTTCATCTGGAAGTTGATGTTGAAGTGGTAGTCGCTGTTCCACGGGGCCTTGTAATAGGGGTTCCATTTCCCCTGCAGGTTGGCGGGCAACGACCCCGGGCGGGAACTTGAAATCAGCAGATAGCGTCCGAACTGGAAGTAGAGCACCTCAAGCTGGGGATCGAACGTTCCGGCCTTCACCGCCTGCAACCGTTCATCGGTCGGCCGCTGGACCGCGTCGGTTGTTCCCAGATCGAGTTTAACCCGATCGAACAGCGGTTGGTGGGCGGCGATGTGGGTTGCGCGCAGCTGGGCGAACGGCTTTTGGCCGAGCGCCTGCCGGTAGGCATCGCAACGCGCCGAGGCATCGCCGGAAATGTCGGTTGCGCTGTTATAGCTCGTTGCGCCGACGATCAGGAGCGTCGCCTCGTTCGCGTTGGAAACGTCCAGGACGCCATTGCTGGAAACGACGGCACCGCCGTCCACCAACGGGAAAAGCTGCGCTTCGTAAGCGACGCCGAGCTTGCCGCGCAGGATCAGGCGGTTGCCCGAAGCCGATTCCGTCGTGGCGTTTTCGCGGGCGAGACGCGCGGCGAAATCGATCTTGCCCGGCCGGCTCGCCTTGAGGTTGACGACGATCGCCTGATCCGGTTCGCTCACAAAGACTTCCCGCACGTAGTCAACGCCGTCCACCGTATACTGGACCCGGCTGATGCCCGTGGTCAGGTCCAGCTCGCGGCGGTAGCCCGCCACCTTATCGGTGTCGGGAAAATCCAGCAGCAGGTCGCACAGCGTTTGGTAGGATTTAACCTTGTAAGGCGTGCCCAGCATGTTCGCGGCCGCCAATTTTTTGGCTTCGGCGTTTTTCCCTTCGAACATCAGGCGCTGGACTTCCGGCAGCGCCGCCAGCGCCTCGGGATTGTTATAATCGGTGGGCTCGCCGTCCCAGACCGTCTCTTCGTTCAGCTGAATCCGCTCTTGGTTGACGCCGCCGAAGACCATGGCCGCCAAACGGCCGTTGCCCACGGGCAGCGCCTCGGTCTCCCACTGGGTGGCCGGCTTGCGGTACCAAAGCGTCAGCGGCTCCGCCGGCGCCGCGGCCTCCTGAACGAATTCCATATCGGCCT
This sequence comes from Pontiella sp., assembly GCF_041622395.1. Classification (NCBI taxonomy): domain Bacteria; kingdom Pseudomonadati; phylum Kiritimatiellota; class Kiritimatiellia; order Kiritimatiellales; family Pontiellaceae; genus Pontiella; species Pontiella sp. The sequence goes on from NZ_JBFJYW010000110.1 coordinate 6,499, forward strand.
TCGGATTGTCGGGCGTATCCGCGGAGGGCCTCGCCCCGTACGAGGTTCCCGCCGCAATCCCACCGATCATCAATAACCCAAACCGCACCTTACGCATTGCTGTATCCTCCGCCGTTAAATTCTGCCGTCACAAAGGCCCCCAAACTAGACGGTGCGCAATTTTGTGTACAGCCAGAATCCCAACCAACCGTGCTTCCGGCCTAATCCGTCGTTTCGCCGCGGAGCCATTCGCCGTCGCGGGTTTCCCGCACGGAAATCCGGATGTCGTTGCCCGCCCCGTCGAATCCCGCGATGGCGATTTCCTGCACGCGGCCATCGTTGAGCTCCACGACCAGCTCGTCGGCACTCTTCGCCGTCACGGATTTCACTGCGGATTCCGATTCGTAGGGTTCGATCACGGAGAGATAGCGGGCGTCTTTCCCGGTGGAGCGAACGGCCAGGGTTTTACGGCGTTGCGCTTCGTCGCCCATCGGGAAGTCGCCGCCGATCGTCGCCTTGAAGGCAACGGCTTTCAAGCCGGAAAGGTCCACCGTAACGGTGCCGGATTCCTTGCTGTTTTCCGGCATGCCCGGCGTCGAGCGGTCCATCGGCACGCCTTCGATCTTGATGGGCCCGCCATAGTAATCCCGCCCCGCCACCTTGGGCCGGCGGATGTTTTCATACCGGGCCGGCAACGCGGAAACGAACACCTCCGAGCCGTCGTCGAGCACCAGCCGGGCATCGCCCCAGAAGAGGGTGTTGTTCTTCGGTTTTAGGGTTTTGGTTTTCAGCACCAGCTCCTTTTTCCCGGAGATATTGACTTCGATATTGCGAGCGCCCAGCACCCAGGCGCCGGTGCTGTCTTCTTCGACCACGTCGCCATCGGCGATCACGCTGTACCAGACGCGCTTGTTGACGCCGAAGTTCTCGGGCGCGGTGCCGATCATGATTTCGTTGTTCCGAGGCCAGGCATTGAACACATCGATCATCAGTACGCCGTCCTCGCTGTTCGGCATACGCGCCCCTTCGTTGTCCGCCCCCTCGCCCCAAAGCGTTCGGAACGATGCGCGGGACGTGCCCTCCGTCCGATACCAATCGCAGTCGGTGATGAACTGCGCCGCACCGAACGGGTCCGTGCTCATCTGGCCGTCGTGGCGGAGCGGTTCGCACCGGTCGGCCGTGATGCCCTGGAAGCCCTTGATCTGCATCAGCCAGTCGAAGGTGTGCTCCTCTTCCCCGGCGAGGTGGTCCGCCAGCACCACGTAGTCGTCCATCATGATCATCAGGCGGCGCTGCGCGATGTTCTCGGTGTAACCGGTGCAGCTCCCGTATTCCGGCGCATCGTCCGGGATGCGGAGCGAGCGGTCTTCCTCCTCCGCCTTTTCCTTGAAGGTCATGTTTTCCTTGCCCGAATAGATCATGCCGCCGTAGGGCGGATGGCTCCATCGCGAGACGCTTTCGACGGAGGCGGCCTGCATCATGTCGCCTTCGTAGAAGAAGGTGCGGAAGCTCTCTTTGGGCTCCTGCTGTTTCTGGTCGACCACCACCATGTTTTTGGTCATGGAGGTCTGGACGAGGAATTTGTAGAGATAGGACCCGTAGCCATACCAGAACATTTCCGGGTTATAGAAGCTGCGGCCATAGCGCATCATGCTGATGAAGTTGAGCCGGTCGAAGTGGCCGTGGTGGCCGCCGTGCGAGCCATAGTGCAGCACCGCCTGGATCTGTTCGCGCTGCTCGCGGCCCGTGGCCTGCGAGCGCAGCATCACGGCTCCGAAGTTGTCGGCATAGGCCGACTGCGCCATTTTTTTGGAGGTTGGGTCCGGCAGCTCCGGCACGCCGTAAAGCAGGTCGCGCTTTTCGCCGCGGTTGATGACCGCCGCATATTCGGGATCGCCATAGAGATAGTACGCCAACTCATACGGCGTGCCGGTCACCACGTCTTCCTTGGCATCGTTTACCGCAAAGATGACGCCGCGGTAATCGAGGAACGGGATGACGGCATCCCACATATCCTTGATGCCAATGTTGTTCTGGTTGATGGTGCCCCATTTTTCGAACGCCATGCCGTGGAGTCCGGCAACCCGCCGGCTGGCCTGCAGCGAAAAATACGGCGTGGTGCCGATCGGGAATTTGCGGTCCTTGAGATTGATGCCCCACGGCTCCAGCGCAATCGCGATTTCCGAAAACTCGCTGGCCACCCAGGTGTTGTAGCCCACCGCGCATTCATACCACCAGCCGTCGCCCATGATGCCGTGGTAGATCTGCGCATAGATGCCCGACGGGGATTCCAGCAGCTGCTCGACCAAGTGCCAGTCCTGCAGCGCGAGCGCGCAATAGACCGCCCCGCTCAACTCGGCCACGTTCCAGTTGCTGATGGCGCCGCGCGCGTTGCCTTTGATGGTGCGGTTGATATAGAGCCGGAAGGTTTTTTCGATCAGGCGGTGGTCTTCCTCGGAAAACACGCCGGAATCGCGCACCATGTCGTAGGCGCGCCCGACCCCCTGGAAAAAGACGCCTTCCCCGACAAACGACATATTCCCGCCGCGGAGCGTCACCGGATAGCCGTCTTCCTCCCGAACGAGGCGGCGCAACAGTTCCGCAACCTTCTCGGCATACGCCTTGTTCCCGGTCAACTGGTAGGCAATGCCGCAGGTCTTGAGCGGAAAAGCGTCGGTTTTATTGAAAAGCGCCTGCTGCGGATCCTTGGGATCGAACCGGGCCTGCGGCACCTTCCACTCCGAAGCATCCTTTTCGTATTCCGCCAACGCCTGCTTGGCCCAGTCATGGTTGGCGACCTTGTTGCGCACGTCTTGCCACTTGTCGGCGGTGAAGACGATGTTGGGCGTTGGAACCCGAACGGCGGTGTGAAACCCGATGGTTTCGGATGCGGCCCCCTTGCCATCCGGGATGGCTTTGATGATCTGTTTCTCGCGGATCCCTGCCGGAAGCGATGCCGGAACGGCCACCCAAACCTGAACCGTTTTCACTTCGCCCGGTTCCAACTCGAACGCGGAGGTTTCGAGCGAAACGATCATCGATTCCCAGCCCACCCGTTGAACATGCAACCGGACGCCTTGCTTCGCGTCCGAGGTGTTGCCGACCGTAAATTCGTATTGAACCGAGCCTCCCGCTTCGACCGAGCGCCCCTGCACGACTGCTTCGAGCGCGAGCCGCTCGCCCTTGACCACGCGGACATTCCGGATCTTCAGCCGTTGGTTTTCCGCGGAATTCACGACGATCTCCAGCGCCTTCACCGCCTGCAGCGTATTGCCCTGCTGGCCGATGTTTACATCGAACAGACTCCAGGGCAGATAAACCGTTTTCCACCCCGCCCCGGCCACGAGGGCCTTGGCGGTGGACACCGGATTCAGTTCCATATGGTCGAGCGGATCGGTCTTGATGGCGGCAATTACTTCCGCCGTGGTGGGTTCCTCCAGAAAGAGCTCGAACGAGAGCCCGGCATAGTCGTACCAATCGGCGGAATCGCCGTAGAAGTTGCGCATGAGCCCCGGGTAAACCCGGTTCTGGTTGTGGTACACATAAGCAATCGGTTCGCCGCTCCCGAACTCGGCTTCGTTTGTCGCGGCCCCGGAAATCCCCGACCAATCCGACAGATCGGGACGCCCCACATCCATCCGAAGTCCGGCCTGCGCGACGGATGCCGCCGCGAGCATGAAAGCAACTATTCGTAAAATCATTCTTCAACTCCCCTACCATCTATAGCGTTGGTTCCGCCGCCGCACTCCGCCACGACCGAGCAGTATGGTATACCGAACCTTCGCGCCCGATGTAAGCCGGAGCAGTCCACCGGCACCGGCTTTCTGGGTTACACTGTTAAGCATCCGCGCGCGTTCGGCCATCGTCCATTCCAAAAGAAGACGATGGCCCGCCGCAACCGAATCCTCATTGGCGGCGGGCTCTATTGCTTCCGACGTCAAACCTGGAGAGGCACGGGCTCCGTGCCTGGGTCGCAGGGCCTGCGCCCCTCCAGCCGCAGCGAATTCGTGGAGCAGGCAGGATGCCTGTCCTACTTTCCATGCAATCGCCGAAACGAATGAAATGGAGGCAGAAAAATGGGGCGGCAGAAAAATTCCGGTGAGGCAGCGGGAAGGGAGCTTCGATTGCGCCTAAGGTGCAACACAATTTAGCCTTGGGCATCGCCCAAGGACGAGGGCGATAAAGAAACCTCCTTGTCCTGAAGGGACAACACAAGTCGCGAATGCTATCGCCCCTTCGGGCGAGGGGATTGGATTGCGCGGGATTCATGGGGCTGCGCCCCATGCTAAATTGTGTTGTGCCTTTGGCACACGGCGCTCCAAAAAAC
>NZ_JBFJYW010000111.1:0-10769 GCF_041622395.1 Pontiella sp.
TTGTAGGGCTGAAACGGCTGAGGCACGATGCCTTTCAGCCGTCCGGCGGAATGGGGCGGTGCGGGGTTCGGCGGGCAGGTTTCGCAAGCTCAACCATGCCCACCCTACAACGTACCGGCGGAATGGGGCGGCGGTGCGGGGATCGGCGGGCAGAGATTACTCGTATTCCTCGTAATCAGTGTCCGCCCTGCCATCCGGATCGTCGCTACGCTTCGACCTTTTTCTTTTTGAGGTTGCGGAATCCGGTCTGGGCAATCATGAGCAGGTTGCTGGTGGTCCAGTAGAGCACGAGGCCGGAGGGCATGCTGTAGAAGAAGAACAGCATCATGATCGGCATCATGAACATCATCATCTTCTGCTGTTGCTGCTGTTCCGGCGTGGCGGCGGTGCCCGGCGTGCTGAGCTTTTGCTGCCAGATCATCGAGACCGACATCAGCAACGGAAGGATGTTCAGTGAGCCGACAAACGGCACGCTGCCGGCGAATAGGTTTTCGGGCTGGCTGAGGTCGGCAATCCAAAGGAAGCCCGAATAGCGGAGCTCGATGGCGTTGCGCAAGACGGTGAACAGCGCAATGAAGACCGGAATCTGAACGAACATCGGAAGACAGCCGCCCATGGGGTTGACCTTCTTCTCCTTGTAGAGCTTCATGACCTCCTGCTGGGCCTTCTGCGGTTCCTTCTTGTATTTCTCCTGCAGGGCTTTGATTTCCGGCTGCAGCTCCTGCATGCGCTTCATGCTCTCGGTGCTCTTGTGGGTGAGCGGCCAGAACAGGATGCGGATCAGCAATGTCAGCAGAATGATTGCGACGCCATAGTTCGGGATGACCGCAAAGAACTTGTTCAGCGTCCAGAGCAGGAAGCGGCGCGCGGGTTCCATTAGCCAGTTCATGAAGGAGAAGGCGCCGGTGGTTTCGAATTCCATCACCTTTTCCGCGTTGTGGCCGGAAGCCTTCAGGATCGAATATTGTTTGGGGCCGATGAAATAGGTGTAGTTCAGCTCGGCGGTTTCGCCGGCGCCGATCACCTGTTCCTGGAATGCGAGCGCGGCGGCGATGTCTTTCGGTACGGTCTTCTTTTCCTCGGCATCGCGCGCGGAGAGGATGGCCATGGTTGCCGCGGTTCCCTCCGGGCGCAGGATCTGGACGAAGAATTTGTTTTTGGCGGAAACCCAGTCGACCTCGATGCCGTTCATTTCGGGGGGCACGATGTCGATGGCGAGAGGGCCGTTCTTTCCGTAAAGCTTTTGGAGTTTACGGCCCCAGTATTCGATCCCGCCTGCGGGGGTGAAGGAGTCGACCCCGAGGATGCTGACGCCCTTCATGGCTTTCATCTCCGCCGGGTTTTCCATGCGGCCGGTCACGATACGGCGTTCGGCGAGGGCGGTCGGCCCGCTGCCGGGGTTGGTGAAGCGGTCGCTGACCTGGAGGACATAGTCGTTGGTGAAGGAGAGGGTCCGCTGGAAGACGATGCCGGAGGCCAGTTCCTTGGACAGGGTAACGGATTGCCCGTCTTCGGCCGGTTGGAGCGCGAGCGCCTCGTTGGCGCCGATGCCGGCAAGGCCTTCGTAGGCGAGGGCGGCGCGGGGGAATTCGATCACGACCGGGGGGCTGTCCTTTTCGTTCAGCGCCGGATAGTTGAGCAGCGTCGCGGATTTGATGCCGCCGCCCAACGAGGTGAGTTCCAGTTTGACTTTCCCGTTGTCGAGCGTCGCCACGACTTCTTCTTCGGCCGGGGCCTCGACCTCGATTGCGGCCGGGGCCGTCGCGGACTCGGCGGCTGCGGGGGATTGGGGATCGGTGGCCGCGGATTCGGCGAAGGCCGTTGCATTCGTCGACTGCGGTGCGGTAATCCGGGGCTTGGCCGGGAATTTGGGCGCCAGGAAGGTGCGGTCGAAGAGCATCCACAGCGGAATGAGCAGGGCCAGGATGATTACGGGTACCAGATCTTTTTTAGTCATAAATTTCTCTCTCTCGATTGTTGTTTGCCTTCGGGCGAACTTCTCTTGGTCCATTCGCTTCGCGTGTTGCCGGTGCGCCGGGGGCGGTTTTTGCATCTCGATGCGGTGGGTCTCCGTGGTGCATGTCTATGAAGATCGGGGGCGTTTCTTTTCGGGAACGGGATCAAACCCGCCCGGGTGGAACGGATGGCATTTGAAAACCCTTTTCACCCCAAGCCAAAGACCGCGAACCATACCATGTTGCCGCAACGCTTCAATGCAATATTGCGAGCACGTGGGATGGAACCGGCAGCGCGCCCCAAGCCACGGGCTGACGATTTTTTGATAGCCCTTGATCAGCAGGATCAGCGTTTTGGCCGGGAGCTCCTTCATGGGGTCCGCAACGAGAGGTCCTGTTGGGCTCGTTCCAGGTTTTCCGCGGAGATGATTCCGGCCCTTTGCGCCAGCTTCAGCATTTCGCGCAGGACGTCCTTCCATTCGGCGGTAAGGATGCTCCGTCGCCCAACGAAAATGACGTCGAACTCCCCGCTGAAGTAGGGGCGGAGATTGCGGTAGGCCTCGCGCAGACGCCGGCGCGCAAAATTGCGCCGGTTGGCCCGCAGGTGGACCTTTTTGCTCGTCACCACGCCGAGGCGCAGCGCCGCGCCTTCGCCCGTGCGCAGCCATAACACCATAAAGCGCCCAACCCACTTCCGGTTCTGGGAAAAGGTTTCCGAGAAAAGGGAGGAACGGGTCAGGCGCTGCTGTCTGGATAAACAACGATCAAGCCCGCTTTGCGGCGGGCTTGCGTCGATGGAGCTGTCCGACTCCCTCTGGTGGGGCTTCGGCATTTCAGATATCCGGGTTAAACTGCGGTGAGGCGTTTGCGGCCTTTTTGGCGGCGACGCTTCAGGATCGCGCGGCCATCGGCAGTGGCCATGCGATTGCGGAATCCGCATTTGCGGGCCCGCTTGATTTTCGAAGGATTGTATGTACGTTTCATTGCTAAAATTCCTTTTTGTTCTGAAAAGCAGGCTAAACTACCAACATCTCGCCGCTTGTCAAATCCTATTGCTTCGGTTTTTCGCCGCCCCAAAACGCGGCGCGCGTCGGGTGAATTTCCATTGGACGGCATTGGACGGTTTGTGGGATGCTCCGCCCATTGCCCTAATAAACCCATTTCTAACGAGGGAGAGTTCATGAAGCAAGATGACGTATTGAAATTGTTCGAGGAAACCAACGCATTGCTGAGCGGCCATTTCGAGTTGCGCTCGGGGTTGCACAGCAACCAATTCTTCCAGTGCGCGCTGGTTTTGCAGTATCCGCGCATTGCGGGCCGGTTGTGCGAGGCGCTGGTGGAAAAGATGAAGCAGGAGCTCAAGGATTTGGAAGTCGATACGGTCATTGCCCCGGCAATGGGCGGGATCACCATCGGCCACGATGTGGCGCGCGCGTTGGGGGTCCGCTTCATCTTCGTGGAGAAGGAGAGCAACGTGCTCAAGCTGCGCCGCTTCAAAATCACGCCCGGCGAGCGCTTCGTGGTGGCGGAAGACGTCGTGACCCGCGGCGGCCGCGTGCAGGAGACCATCGATATCGTCAAGGAGAACGGCGGCGTGGTGGCCGCGATCGGTATTTTGGTCAATCGTAGCGGCGGAAAGGCCTCGTTCGAGGCACCGTTGGTCAGCCTGCTCGACATCGAGCCGGTCACCTACGATCCCGCCGACTGTCCGCTTTGCAAGGCGGGGGTGCCGTTGGTGCATCCCGGCAGCAAGTAGGCGCAATCCCGGGGGCGACCGTGCTGCGAGTGAGTCGGATGAAATATCTTGATTCAACACGTTGACGTCGGAGTGCCGAAGGAGTACGTTTCCTAGCTTGTTTTTTAGAAATTGAAGGAGGTTGCCGTGTCGCACCCGTTGGAACCGATTTATGCCCTGCAGAAGAAGGATCGTAGACTCATCAAAATCTTGCGGGAAATCCGCGACATTCCGCAGCGGAGAAGCGATATCGAGGCGCAACTGAGCGGTTCGAAGAAAAAACTCGCCATGGCGCTCGATAGCAAAAAGCACACCGAGGCCACGCTGAAGGAGCTGGAACTGGAGGTCGAATCCCTCAAGCAACAGGTCGTTAAATACAAAAACCAGCAGATGGAAGCCCAGACCAACGACCAATACCGCGCCTTCGTTAAGGAAATCGGCGTGGTCGAGGATGAGATCAAGGCCCTCGAGGAAAAGGAAATCCATCTCATGGAAGCCTTGGAGCAGGGCAAGTCGATCGTGGCCGAATGCGAGGCCAAGCTCAATGTCGAGAAGGCCGGAATCGCCGACGAATTGGCCGAACTCGACGATCGGGCCGCCCACTTGAAGAAAAAGGCCGAGACCATGAAGGCCGACCGCTCCCGCGTCGCCGCCGGATGCGACAAGGAGATCCTCAAGAAGTATACGCGGATTCTCAACAACAAGAAGGATTTCGCGGTGGTGTTGATCGAGCCCGGCGGACATTGCGGGGGATGCCACATGAAGCTTCCGCCGCAGGTCATTCACGATGCGCGCAACCCGACCAAGGTCGTGGCTTGCAACTTCTGCGGCCGTATTGTCTACAATCCGCTGCACAAAGCGTAATCCGCAACGCACTTGGGTTGCGCTGGGCGCATCGCTCATTATTTTAAACAGGCAGGGTGTATCGGTCGCTCTTCGCTTCGGCGGAGGGAGGAAAGTCCGGACTCCGCAGGGCAGGACGTTCCGTGGTTAACGCGGGAACCGCTGTGCAAGACCGCAGCGGATGGAAAGTGCCACAGAAATTATACCGCCCCGATTCGTCGGGGTAAGGGTGAAATGGTGGGGTAAGAGCCCACCGCGCCGCGGGCAACCAAGGCGGCAGGGTAAACCCCGTCCGGAGCAAGATCAAATAGGCGACGATGATGCGGCCCGCATCGCTAATAGTCGCGGGTTGAGCGCACTAGATAAATGACCGACCCCTTCGGGGGAACAGAATCCGGCTTACCGCCCTGCTTGTTTTTTCTTTTTTTCGTCTAGCCGCCTCGCGGCGGCGCCGAAAGCCGCGCGCTTACGGCACCTTTCCCAGCTGGATCACTTCGTAGGCGAAGCGGTCCAGCGCCTTGCCGTTGGGCATCTCCAGCTTGTTCTTGATGTTGATGCGGTGCGTATCGACGGTGTTGCGGCTAATGTTCAGCTTTTCGGCAATCGATTGCGTGTCGAAGCCTTGGCCGATCAACTTGAAAATATCCATCTCCCGGTTCGAAAGGGTGTCGACCGCGGACTTCGGCTCCACGCTTCGGCCATTCATTTTCCGCTCGATGCGCTGGAGCGTCTCCTCGGAAAAGAAAAGATCGCCCGCCAGTACCGTCCGGATGGCCTCCTTCAGCGTGGTCGGCGGCGAGGTCTTCATCACGTATCCGTCGGCCCCCGCGCGGGCCAGCCGTTCCGCGAAAAGCTTTTCCTCCGACATCGTGTAGACCAGGATCCGCAGTTTCGGATATTGGTTTTTCATTCGTTGGATCAGGTAGGTCCCGTCGGCGTCGCCCAATGAAAGGTCGACGATGGCCACATCGGGCAACGACGAGCCGAGTTTGTCCAGCGCTTCCGACGCCGAGGTCGCGGTGGTTTTGATGCACATGTCCTTTTCCGATGCCAGCAAGGTCTTCAGACCATCGTGAATGATCGGATGGTCGTCGATGACCATGATAGTGTATTCGCTGTCAGCCATGGGTTCTCCTGTACTTTCCATACCCTGCGGAAAAGTCTAGCAGTTGCCGCCGGATGCAAAAGAAGATTCTTTGTTCAAGACGAGCATCCTTCCCGAATCTACCCTTTTTTCGGCAGCATTGCCGCGCCGATCACCAGCACCAATAGCAGCGTCCACACATAATCCATCGTGCCGAGGGCATCTTTCGCCGAGTGGCAGACCTGCTCCGCGACGCCCAGCGTCGGGCTGAACTGGTTCATCAGCAGTCCGGCCCCGAGCGCGCACAGCGCCAGAACCAGCAGAAACACGGTCAGCTGCTTCTTGCCGATGATCTGCCAGAGCGTCGTAAGCGTCGCCGCGTTGGTGGCGGGACCCGTGATCAGGAACACCAGCGCCGCCCCCGGCGAGAGCCCCGCCTTGATGAAGGCCAGCGCAATCGGTACCGACGCCGAGGAGCAGACGTAGATCGGAATCCCGATCACCAGCATCATCAGCATCGCCACGGGCGAATCGCCCAGCTTGTCCGCAAAAAAATTGTCGGGGATCAGTCCGCTCAGGATGCCGGAAATAACGATGCCGAGCACCAGCGCCTTCGAGATGTTCCGCGGAAGAACCAAAAATCCGTAGCGCAGCATCCGCACGATTGCGGGCTGTTGGTTCGGCTGGCAGCACTCGTCCGTGCATGCCTGGTCGTCGAGCTCTTCCTTCGGGGAAACGGCGGCCACCGCCGCCCCGCAAATGATTCCGGAAACAAACGCCACCACCGCGCGGAACACGGCAAACACCCAGCCCAGCAGGGCATACGTAATCATCAGGCTGTCGATGCCTGTCTGCGGGGTCGAGGCCAGAAACGAAGCCGTTGCCCCGCGGCTGGCTCCATGCTTGCGCAGCGAAGCCGCCAGCGGAATCACGCCGCACGAACAGATCGGCATCGGAACGCCCACCAGCGCCGCCTTGATCGCGCCGCCCCAGCCGTGCCCGCCAAGATGCCGCCGCACATACTCCTTCGAAATCAGCACCGACAGCACCCCCGCCATCAAAAAACCGAACAACAGGTACGGCGCCATCTCCACCGTCACCAACCAAATTTCCTTCACGATTTCCAGCAACACATTCATGGGTTCTTTACCTCGCGAACATGCTTATACGGAATCTCAATAGCCTCAAGCTTTATTCATTCCAAATCCGCCACATTGCCCGATCTGGATCGGGTCGCCGAGGAAGCGGGGGCGGCGGTTGAGCAGGTAGAGGTCGAGGATCGTTTTGACGCGCGCAAGCTGCTCGCGCAGGAGGGTGCGCAGCCCGCAGCGGGGCGTCAGGTCGCGGGCGCCGTAGCCGATGGCGTCGATCCCTTTGCGGCGGGCAATGAAGACGGCGCGCTGGGCGTGGAAGCGCTGCGATACGATCGTGATTTCGCGCTGGCCGAAGACGTCGCGCGCACGGACGACGGAGTCGAGCGTGCTGAAGCCGGCGTAGTCGCAGACGATGCGGTCGGCGGGAACGCCGAGCTCGACGAGGGCGTCTTTCATGGCGCCGGCTTCGTCGTAGCTGCGGATGTGGTTGTCGCCGCTGACGATGAGGTAGCCCACCTTGCCGGCGGCAAAGAGTTCGTGGGCGGCCTGCATGCGGTAGCGGAAATAGAGGTTGCTGCGGCCATTTTGCAGGTGGGGCGAGCAGCCGAGCACGAGGCCGACGTGCCGCGCGGGCATTTCGCCGGCGGCGGCAAACACCCGGCCGTGCGTATCCTGCACCATCCATTGCCGCGCGGCAACGATGGCCACTAGCGCCAGCAGCGCGCAACCCGGCACGCCGATTCGAAACCATTTGCTTTTCAATCTCCGGAACATGCGCGCAGGATTCCTGCAATTCCGTTTGGAATCAAGGTTTCGGTCGCCGGGTTCCGGCAAAAAATGAATCGGCCCGCGATTTCGCCCCGGTTGCCGGGACTATTTTCACCCGTCATATTTTACCTGCCATTCGCGTTCGTTTTCGGTAGCTTGCCTGCTTGCGCTCTTAGTCGGAGAACGGGGTTTATGGAATTTTCGAAAGCCATTCAGGAAAAGCTGAAGCAGTTGCCGGACAAGCCGGGCTGCTACCTGATGCGCGATCGCGACGGGAAGATCATCTATATCGGCAAGGCGGCATCCCTGCGCAAGCGGGTGCAGAGCTATTTCCGCAAGCATACGCACCGCACCGCGCAACCGAAAATCCGCAGCCTCATCAGCTCGATCGCCGATTTCGATATCGTGGTCCTGAAATCCGAGGCGGAGGCGATCCTGACCGAGGGCAAGCTGATCAAGGAGTTCCGCCCGCACTACAACACGCTGTGGAAAGACGACAAACGCTTCCAGATGATCCGCGTCGACGTGCAGCATCCGTTCCCGACGATCGCCAAGTGCCGGATCAAGAAGAACGACGGCGCGGTCTACTTCGGCCCCTACACCTCGGGTATGGCGGCGAAGGTGGCCGTCGAGTTCCTCGAGCGGCGCTTCGGCCTGCGCCGCTGCCGGCCGCGCGAGCCGGACGCCGAGACCTACAAGCATTGCAGTAACGACATCATCGCCAACTGCTCCGCGCCGTGCATCGGCAAGGTGTCGCCGGAGGAATACCGCGAACGGATCGACGAGGTCTGCGCCTTCCTGCGCGGCGAGCGGATGGAAATGCTCAAGGAGCTGCGCGCCGAAATGGAGCGCATGGCCGCCGATTTGCGCTTCGAAGAAGCCGCCGCCCTGCGCGATATGCTCATGCATTTGCACAACGCCGTGAAGGAAAAGGCCAAGGTGCGCAAGACCTCGAAAATGAAGCAGGACGAGGCGCGCCGGGGGCTGAAACAGTTGCAGCAGCACCTGCGGCTGCCGGAGGAACCGCGCGTGATCGAATGCTTCGACATCTCCAATATTTCCGGCACCAACTCCGTGGCCGGCATGGTGTGCGCGGTCGATGGCGTTCCGTATCCCAACCGCTACCGCCGCTTCCGCATCAAGACGGTCGAAGGCGCCGACGATCCGCGTTCGATGGCGGAGGTGGTCCGCCGCCGCTACGCGCGCCTGCTGCACGAAAACAAGCCGCTGCCGGGGCTGGTGATGGTCGACGGCGGCATCACCCAGCTGCGCGCCGCCAAGGCCGAGCTGGTCGCATTGGGCCTCGGCGACCTGCCGATCGTCGGGCTGGCCAAGCGCTACGAGGAGATCGTGTGGGATTGGGAAAACAACGCCGGCAACCTCGTGTTGCCGCGCCACTCGGCCGAGCTCACCGTCGTCACCCGCCTGCGCGACGAGGCCCATCGCTTCGCCATCACCTACCACCGCGAGCTGCGCCGCCAGCGCATCATGGAATCGCGGCTCGATGAGATCCCCGGCATCGGCGCCGCCAAGAAGGCGATGCTTTTAAAGCACTTTGGCTCGATTGCCCGGCTGGGGCGTGCCACCCTTGAACAACTCGCCGAAGCCCCGGGCATCGGCCGCAAAACCGCGGAACTCATCCGCAACGAACTCGACAAGAAGTGATGACCCCGAAGCCACTAGGAATTCAAAGCAGGGCAGGACGCCACGGTACTTTGAGTACTTCGTGTCTTCGTGGTTAAAAAAAATACGAGAGCTGAGTATGAACGTACCGACTAGACGATTTGGACGAACGGAAGTGCCGATGCCCGTGCTGACCTGCGGCGGCATGCGCTACCAGCAGGGGTGGGAAGATCTCGACCCTTCGAAGATCGACCCGAAGGGGCAGCAAAACCTCGAGGCCTGCATCCACCGCGCGCTGGAGCTGGGCATCAACCACATCGAGACGGCGCGCGGCTATGGGCCCTCCGAGATGCAGCTGGGCATGGTGCTGCCGACCATCGACCGCGATCGCTTGCTGGTGCAAACCAAGATCGGCGTCAAGGAATCCGCCGCGGAATTCCTGGAGGTCTTCGAAGCCTCCATGAACAATCTCAAGCTCGACCACGTCGATTTCCTTTCGATCCACGGCATCAACCTGCCGGAGCACATCGACACCTGCCGGAAAAAGGGCGGCTGCCTCGACGCCATCCGCCAACTGCAAAAGGAGGGGCGCGTGCGCTTCTGCGGGTTTTCGACCCACGCCGAGCCCGAGGTGGTGGTGCCCGCCTGCGAAACCGGCGAGTTCGACTATGTGAACCTCCACTGGTATTTCATCTACGACCAGCTCCACTGGCCAATGGTCGAGGCCGCCGCCCGGCAGGACATGGGCGTCTTCGTCATCAGCCCCAACGACAAGGGTGGCATGCTCTACCAACCCCCCGAAAAATTGGCGGCCCTGTGCGAGCCGCTCACGCCGATGCAGTGGAACGACCTCTGGACGCTCGCGCGCCCCGAAGCCCACACCTTGAGCATCGGCGTCGCCCGGCCGTCCGACTGGGACGAGCACGTCGAGGCCGTCTGCAACCATTTGGGCGATCCGGTCGTCGGCGAAATCGAACAGCGTATCCGGCGGGCGCTGGAGAACGCGCTCGGGGCCGAATGGATGGCCTTTTGGCCCAAGGGCCTGCCGCACTATCCGAAAGCGCCCGGCGAAATCAACGTGCGCGAAATCCTGCGGTTATGGACGTTCGACCAGGGGCTCGGCCTGCGCGAGTTCGCCAAGATGCGCTACAACCTGCTCGGCAACGCTTCGCACTGGTTCCCGGGCCGGCAGGCCACGGAGGTCGATGCCCAGGATTGGTCGTGCCTCTCCGCCAGCCCCTTCGCCGACCGCATCCCCGGCATCCTCAAACAGGCGCACGAGCTCTTCTTCGTCGAGAAAGAGGCCAAGCGCCTGAGCGAATCGTAGGACGGTCCGCCGGGCCGTTTCCGATGAGGACCGCCGGGATAAAAAGTGCCGCAAACGCAGTTACAGCGACAGCACGTATTCGCAGAGGGCGTCGAGTTCCTTTTCGGAAAGGGCGTCGATGCCGCCGTTCTTGTTGCCGTGCTTAAAGGTCGCGAAGAGATCCCGCATGGTGGCGGCGCGGCCGTCGTGCATGTAGGGGGCGGTGCGCCACGCCTCGATCAGGTGCGGGGTATCGACCGGCAAGCCTTCGTCCTGCCCCTTCGTGGTGCCCATGTCGTACATCTGCAAGTCGGTGTAGTAGGGGGCGGGGTGGCAGTGGTTGCAGCCGAGCCGTTCGAAA
>NZ_JBFJYW010000112.1:0-10681 GCF_041622395.1 Pontiella sp.
CACCAGACCGGCACGAAACAGGGCCGCATGTTTCTTTTTCCCGGCGCGTTCATCGTGTACGACGGCGAACAGGTGCAATAGTGTATGTGCTGATAAACCGATTCGGGGAAAACGTATGGGTTGAGGTTGCAGCCATTTCCGGCGAAGTCTGCCACATGGACGCCGTTGGCAACCTGCATCCGATGGGGGTGGTATTGTACGAACAAAATCCCGAATTCGTACGCGCTCGGTCGAAAATTTCCCCCAAAAACTGTTTAGATCCCGTCTAAAGAAACATATCTCCGAACACCGAAAACAAACGCGGAAGTCATGCAAATGTTATTAACAGAATTACTTACATCCACTACGTCGCATAATATATCTTATGTCTATACCAGGTTAATAAATCCTTCTACATATGGTGGTTATGCAACCAGCAGGCAAAACAGAGGACACAACGATAAGCGGCGGTCGCGGTTCGATTTGCTTAGCCCTAGGGATAATTCAGGCGCCTTCCGGCCGCTTTTTTTTTCGAATACGCAATCGCCCCGAGGAGTTCAGTTTGGTGTCCGGAGAATTGGGCCTCGCGGCGAAGTTGGCGCAAGCGACGCGACCCGTCAGGCCCGATTTGAAATACGGGAAAGATTCGGATTTCATCGGCGCACCGAGGGCATCCCAGAGTGGAAACCAAACGGAGCGATCGCTCTAAGCAGCAGAAAAAAATAACGATGAAGACGCATGAAAAAACTGCCCGCGAACGGGAGGATTGGGAGCACTTTTCCGACACGGTTCCCCTGCTCTCTCCTTCCGGTAAATTTTCAAAACCTCCATGGTCCGACTTTCGGATTCCAATTCCGCGCGGGCAGAAGACTGTCCCGTCTTGCGCATCCGAGCACGCACTTCGCAAGACATCTGGCAAGTACGAGGACCTGCAATCGCACTTCTTCGAATGAGCGGCCTCATGCAACGTCGTCGTGAAAGTTACAGCCATATGATAATTAACCTTGGAAAGGCTGGAGTAGCACCCCGTCTTTCGCTTTAGTTGTCGGCGTGAAGGCACCATGCCTTGAGCAACAGGAACCCCGGAAGGAATTGATGCCCGATATTCAGAACGAATTTTTACTCTACGGTATGGCGACTCTGGCATTGGCTTGCATACTCGCAACGGTTTTCACCTCGCTTCGCTTTACCGGCGATGCAGGGTTGCCGCGGTTGTTCGAGCGCGAGATTCATCGCCTCAAGCTTCTGGAGTTCTGGAAGGATCGTTGGGATCTCCTATGCAAAACCGCCCGGCTTCTTTTGACCCTCACGGCGATCGCCACCTTTATTCTCTTTTATCGCGCCCTGCAGGAGTTTCCATTTTGGAAACAGGCGACCGGCCTTTTTTTGCTTTCGATGATCTACATGCTGGTTGCAAGAATCGTCCCGCACGTGCTGTCGGAAGGCTATGCCGACCGTATCTCGATGGCGGTTCTGCCGGTTTTCGGAATTTTGACGCTGGCCCTGTATGGATTCGTCTGGCCGCTTCAGTTTGTCGAGGATCACTTGCTGCGGCATGCCATGTCGACCTCCGACGAAGAAGACCGGCCATCGACCGAGGATGAGATCAAGAGCCTGATCGAAGAGACGGACGAGGAGGATCTGGAGGAAGAAGAGCGCGAGATCATCCGGAGTGTTTTTGAGTTCGGCGAGACGGTTGCGCGCGAGATCATGGTTCCGCGCATCGACATCAACGGCATCAAGGACACGTTGACGGTCGGCGAATGCATCGCCGAGGTCAAGGAATCCCGCCATTCGCGGTTCCCGGTATACCACGAAAACATCGACGACGTGGTTGGTCTCGTCCATGTAAAGGAATTGCTCAAGCTAATGGCCAATGGCCAAAGCGAAATCCCGGTGGGACAGCTGGTCAAGAAAATCGAATACGTTCCCGAAACCATGCCGCTAAACGACCTGCTTCAGCTGATGAAAAAGGCGCGCGCGCAGATGGTTTTGGTGGTGGATGAATACGGCGGCACCGAGGGACTTGTCACGATGGAGGACGTCATCGAGGAGCTGGTTGGCGAAATCGAAGACGAGTACGACCTGAAGGAAAAGGAGTACCATAAGCGAACCGATGGCTCCGTGATGGTTCTGGCACGCATGCCGATCTACGACTTGAACGAGGAACTGGGAACGAAACTGCCCGAAAGCGATGAATACGATTCGCTCGGGGGCTACATTTTTTCCAGGCTGGGCCGCATTCCCAAGGCCGGCGAGACCCTGGATGCCCCCGGCTACGTCCTGCGCATCCATTCCGCAACCCAACGCCAGATCCAGGTTGTCCACATGAAGCCCGCGGACGGCGTTTAGTATACAAATCAAATAGAGGACAGAAGCATGAAACAAGCGAATCGATGGATCATTTTTTTCTGCACGCTGGCTTTGGCCGCCACGCATGCCAAGGCCGAAGACCTGAAAGCCTATTACGAAAAGCAGAAGGCAGAGATTGCTCCGACCTTTACGCCCCCGAAGCTGGGGTCCGAGGTTTCCGTCACGCTGGCGGCCGGACAAACCCGCAAAGGCATCCTGATGAAACTGAATACCGAGGAGCTTGAGCTGATCACGGACACGGGCACCATGGTCGCGTACAAGCGCACGGCCTTGCACGAAAGCTCCCGCGCCGACTTCTTCGCCGAAGACTACGCCCATGCCATGGCACTGGAGAAAACCCGCGAATACAAGCAAGAGCTCCACCTCTCGGGGATCGCCGAGGAGCAGGCCAACACGCATGACGGCCGCATTTCCGTTACCCTCAAAAGCGAAAAAAGCGTCGATAAGGAATCCGAGGAGGAAGAAAAGGAAAATGAGAACTCGGGCGTTACCACGACCACAACCACCACGACGCGCAGCCAAACCGAAGTCGATCACCTAAAAATCACCGTGGCCAACAACACGACTCATCCGGACAGCTACACGCTCGAGTATTATTTCTTCGGCGAGACGGTTTCCAAAAGCAACCGCGATCGCGACGAGGAGGACGAGAACGAGGGTAAGATCTCCATCGTTGATGGCGGAACGCGGCGCGTCACGGTCGATGCCCGCAAGAGACTGGTGGAGGAAGTTTCGTCCAAGCCCTTTGTCGTGGAAAAGATCACGGTCGAAACCGAGCGATCGAATTCCGACTACACGTCCGATCCGCGCGTCACCGAAAAAGGGACGGAAAGTGCCGGGTGGCTTGTGCTGCTGAAATACGGCGGCGACATCCTCGACAAAAAAGCAAGCTCAAACAAGTTCTTGGAAGACGAGTGGATGAACAATCTTCGGCTTCCGTAGAAAACGCTCGACGCCGCCGGCAGACTCTGGAGAATACGCCCGACTCCACTTATTGGAGCCGGGCTTTTTTTATGGATCAGATGCAAAAAACGAAAGGTGCCGTGAAGACCGGGCTACTCCCCTGGTTTTCCGGCAACAAGCGCAGCATGCCATGGCGCAGCAACCGCACGCCGTATCGGGTTTGGATATCCGAGCTGATGCTGCAGCAAACGCGCGTGGACCAGGCAACGCCCTATTTCCACCGCTTCATGAAACGCTTTCCCTCGCTCAAGTCGCTTGCGGCGGCCACGCAGGAGGAGGTGCTGAAACAGTGGGAAGGGCTTGGCTACTATTCGCGCGCCCGCAATCTCCACAAGGCGGCGCAGATCATTGCAACAAAGCACCGCGGACGGTTTCCGAAAACGGCCGAGGAAATCATCGCGTTGCCGGGCATCGGGAGCTACACCGCCGCCGCCATCGGCTCGCTGGCCTTCAATCTGGATCTGGCCGTGCTCGACGGCAACGTGATCCGCGTGCTCTCCCGCCTGTTCGCCTACACCCGCGACACCCGCACCTCGCCCGCGAAAAACGAATTGCAGCAATATGCCGACGAGCTGCTGGTGAAAGGCGATGCCGGCAACTTCAACGAGGCGATGATGGAGCTGGGGGCAACGGTCTGCGCCCCGAAGAATCCGGACTGCCCCGCCTGTCCCCTCGCCCGCGTTTGCCTGGGGTTCGAATCCGGCCGTCCGACCGACTATCCCGTCAAGGCCCCGAAAAAGAAGGTGCCGCACATTGTCGTCGGCGCAGCGGTGGTTACCAATGCCGACGGCCAGGTTCTGGTGGCGCAACGGCGGTCCGAGGACATGCTGGGCGGGCTTTGGGAATTCCCCGGCGGCAAGCAGGAACCCGGCGAAACCATTAAGCAGTGCATCGCACGCGAACTGGAAGAGGAGCTGGGCATCAACACCGAAATCGGCGACTTTTTGGTCAGCGTCAAACATGCCTACAGCCACTTCACCATGGATATGCACACCTATTTCGCCAGCATCGCCTCCGGCCGCCCCCGCCCCATCCATTGCCAGGATTTCCGGTGGATGGAGATTGCCGATCTGCGGCGACTGCCCTACTCCAGGGCCGACCTGAAAATCATCGATGAGCTGGAGAAACTATGAGGATGGCCTTCCTGCTATTCATTCTCTCGGCAGCGGCCGTTGCCGCTCCGCTGGATTTCAGGATCGTCGTTACGCGGCAGGATCCGTCGATGGACTGGTGGTATGCCGTCCCCGAACCGTTCCAGCCGGCCATCGCGCAAACCGACGCCGTTTACCGCGATGAATATTTCAGGATCATCCCGTTTTTCGACGCATACGCCACCGACAGCAACCACTGCGCCGACCTTACCTTCGATCTGGAGGTGGTCCGTCCCGATGGCACCGTCAAGCAATCGCTGACCGGAAACATTGCGCACCGGGGCGTAGCCAACGGAACGCTTCCCGCCCAATCGGTTGTCCAGCTTTGCTTCGATCACGCCGACGATCCGGGAAACTATACGATCAGCATCACGGCCCGGGACCAGGTGTCCGGCACGACCAACCGCCAAAGCCGGATCATCGAACAAAAACCCGTGCGATTATGCCAGACCACGCCGGAATCGCGCGATGCGCTGTTTTTAGGGTATGCCGCCGCCCCCGACCCGGTCGCCGCGCTCTCCTCCTTCCTGCAAACGGAACCGTCGTTTTTCGACCCCGGGAACGAACCCGTCTGGTCGGCGATCTGGTTTTACAAAACCATTTTCGAAAACAACGAATTCCTCGTGCCCCAGCTGATCGAAGCCTTTCCCGCAGCAAACCGGAAGCAGCGGCAAGACACGATTCTGTTGCTCACCCTGTTGCACGAAACCCAGCGACTGCCCCGCCTTTCGCAGGACTTGGTGGTCTTCAAGCGGCTCATGGAGGCCGGGCAAGTACCCGATCCCTACGCACCAGCCGCCTCCCGCAAGCAACTGGATATGTTGTGGGCGGAATTCTTTGCAACGGGGCGCATCCGGCCGCTCGAACAAATCGTTTCGCGACTGGGCCTGGTCGACCGCAAGGGCACGCTCCAAAAAATCGAAGCGGGCGAACTGGATCCTGCCGACGAATCCGTCCGCCGCGCGGCCCAGGAAGAGTCCGTTTTCCAGTCCGCGCTGATTACCCTGCGCCAATACGCAACCGACGTGCCGTTGGTTTTGCACTACTGCATCGGCATCCTGGATGCCGAAGAGCTTGAAAAACCCGCCCAAGAGTGTCTAGCTATGCTCATTCGATCAGTCAACATCTCGAAACAGGAGTCAACACCATGAAACACATCATCAACACCGACCATGCCCCTGCCCCGATCGGCCCCTACAACCAAGCCGTTAAAACCGGTCATCTGCTCTTCACCTCCGGCCAGATTCCGATCGATCCCGCAACCGGAATCATGGTCGCCGGCGGCATCCGCGAGCAGGCCATTCAGGTCCTGGAAAACCTCAAGGCCGTGCTCGAGGCGGCGGGATGCGTCCTCGACGATGTCATCAAGACCACCGTCTTCCTGGCCGACATGGCCGACTTCCCGGAACTCAACTCCATCTACGGCGAATACTTCAGCGAAGAGCACGCGCCGGCCCGCTCCACCATCCAGGTGGCGGCATTGCCCAAAGGGGCCCTGGTGGAAATCGAGCTGGTAGCAAAAGTCTAATGCAGCAAAAGCAATTCATCTCCATTCTGGCGGGTCTCGCCATTGTCCTCATTCTGGGCATTGGCGGCCTTGTC
This sequence comes from Pontiella sp., assembly GCF_041622395.1. NCBI lineage: Bacteria > Pseudomonadati > Kiritimatiellota > Kiritimatiellia > Kiritimatiellales > Pontiellaceae > Pontiella > Pontiella sp. The sequence continues at coordinate 6,069 of NZ_JBFJYW010000112.1, forward strand.
CGGTTTTCGACCATTGAAAATCCCGCCCACTGGGGCGAATCGATGGGAACGACCTACAGCGTCAAGATTTCCGGCAAGGTGAAGCGCTCGCTATTGAAACAAATCAAGCAACGGATCGACGGGCGTCTGGCGGAAATCAACGCGCAGATGTCGACCTGGGAACCGGACAGCGAAATCTCCAGCTTCAACCGTTCGCGTTCCGTGCAGGCATTTCCCTGTTCCGAGGCGTTTGCCTCCGTGGTTGAGCGCGCGCTGCAGCTGGCGGAATCGACCGAAGGCGCCTTCGACCCCACCCTCCAGCCGCTGCTCAACCTGTGGGGCTTCGGGAGCGGCGGCGAACAACCGGCAATCCCTTCCGATGACGAAGTCGCCGCGGCCCGAAAAAAGACCGGATGGCGCAAATTGACATCGCGCAACTGGGCCATCGAAAAGGCGGAACCGGAAATCTCGCTCGACCTCGGGGCGATTGCCAAGGGCTATGGCGTCGATGCGCTCGCCCGCATTCTCGAGCAAGCCGGGCTCGAAAACTGGTTTGTGGAGATTGGCGGCGAAGTGGTGGTCAAGGGCCTCAATCCGGACGGCATGCCTTGGAAGATCGGCATCCAGTTCCCGACCACCAACCCCATGGAGGACGGGCGGCTGCAGGGCATTGTGCACATGACCAACGGAGCCGTCGCCACTTCGGGCGACTATCGGAACTATATCGAAGAGGACGGGGTGATCTATTCGCATATCCTCGATCCGCGCTCCGGTCGCGCCGTGCGGTCGAACACCGCCAGCGTTACCGTCGTGGCGCCGGACTGCATGGATGCCGACGGAATCGCCACGGCGCTGTTCGTCATGGGCGCCGATGCCGGGCTGGCCTGGGTCGAGGATCAACCGCAGGTCGAGGCGCTTTTCCTGCTGCGCGGCGAAAACGGGGAAATAAACGAAAAATTTAGTTCGGGGTTCCGCAAAGCCAGCGGTTATACTTCGTCGCTTTAACCATTGAATAAATCAGGAGTAACGATGCATAGGATCTGTTTGCCGTTGTTGGGGGCCATGCTTTTGCTGGCAGGATGTGATAAGGACGCCCAGTCGATCGAGACTCGCGAGGAGCGCGATCCAAGCGTCAGCGCCGGTCAGGCCTACATGGACGAAGGCAAGTGGGACGAGGCCATCGGCGAATTCAAGAAGGCGCTCGACAACGAGCCGCGCATGGCTCGGCCGCACCTTCAGCTCGCCACCATCTACCACAACTACAAACTCAACTATGTCTACGCGCTCTACCATTACGACCGCTACCTCGAACTTCGCCCCGATACCGAAAAGGCCGACATGATCAACGAACAGAAGCTTAACGTCGTCAAGGCGCTGGCGGGGACACTGATCAACAATTCCAAGGAAGTCAAACAGGTCGTCCAGGAGCGCAACAACCTCATCAAGGAAAACGCCGACCTCAAGCGCCAGCTGGCTTCTCTTCAGCAGACGCAGGGTGCTGCCGCAACCCCCTCGACGGGATCCACCAGAACGGCCGTCACCTCCATTCCGAAAACCGTCCCGCCGGCTACGCCAACCACCACCGCGACGGGAGCCACAACCGTACAGCACCAGATCCACCATGTCGTCAGCGGAGAAACCCTCACCAAGATCGCCAGCAAATACTACGGCGATTCCGGCAAATGGGACATCATCTTCGAGGCCAACCGCGACACCATGCGTAGCGCAGGCGATCTCAAGGTCGGCCAAACCCTCGTGATTCCGGCGATAGGCAACTAGTTCCGGAACAGCCGCCCACCGGATTCCATAAATTCAACGGAATGGAACCCGGTGGCGTTGACACCCCCATGGGGTTTGATAACAATCCGCGTTTCGATTAACCCCAGGCTCACCGACGAAGGAGATTTACAAAATGGCCGCCAAGAAAGAGACCTCGACCGACAAATCAACCGCGCTCAGCAACGTAGTAGCTCAGATCCAAAAGCAGTATGGCGAAGGATCGATCGTCAAGCTAGGCGATGCCAGCGCCAACCGGCACGTCGAATCCATTTCAACCGGGGCGCTCACCCTCGACCTCGCTCTCGGCATCGGCGGCCTTCCGCGCGGTCGTATCGTCGAAATCTACGGCCCCGAATCCTCCGGCAAAACCACGCTCGTTTCGCACGTAATCGCCAATGCCCAGAAAGCCGGCGGCATGGCGGCCTTCATCGATACCGAGCATGCGCTCGATCCGGGCTACGCCAAAAAGATCGGCGTGGACATCGACAACCTGCTGGTTTCCCAGCCCGACTCCGGCGAAGAGGCGCTCAACATCTGCGAAGCCTTGGTCAAGAGCAACTCGCTCGACGTCGTGGTGGTCGACTCCGTCGCCGCGCTCGCGCCGCGCGCCGAGCTCGACGGCGAAATGGGCCAGTCGCACGTCGGCCTGCAGGCGCGCCTGATGTCGCAAGCCTTGCGCAAGCTGGTATCGGCCATCAACCACTCGAGCTGCATCTGCATCTTCACCAACCAGATCCGCGAAAAGGTCGGCGTCATGTTCGGCAGCCCCGAGACCACGCCCGGCGGACGCGCCCTCAAGTTCTACGCCTCCGTCCGTCTCGACATCCGTCGCATCGGCCAGCTCAAGGACTCCTCCGGCACCGTCTACGGCAACCAGACCCGCGTCAAGGTCGTCAAGAACAAGGTCGCCGCCCCCTTCACCCAGGCCGAGTTCGACATCCTCTACGCCGAAGGCATCTCCTACACCGGCTCCGTCATCGATGCCGCCATCAGCGCCGGCATCATCGACAAGAAGGGCTCTTGGCTCTCGATGGACGGCACCCAGCTCGGCCAAGGGCGCGACGCCGCCGTCCGCGCCCTCAAGGAAGACAAGGAACTTTGCGACTCCGTCATCAAGCGCATCTACGCCGCCCGCGAAGAAACCGCCGCCAAGTAAGTCCCGGGCGTGTTCCCGCGACGAAAGAAAACGAACAAGGGTTGCTGGATTACGGAAATGATTTCAAGGAAGGCCAAGTCCGGAAACAAAGGAACCCGAGAGCGTCGTCTTTCAAACCTGGGTTCTTTGCGTCTTGCCGTCTTGGCGGTTATCTCCGCCGTTTTGTCGGGATGCACCCCGGAGGAAAATCAGGCGGAGCTCCCGGCGTTCGATGGGCGGCGGGCGTTTGCCGAGGTGGAGTCGCTCGTGCGGTTCAGTCCGCGCGATGCGGGTACGCCGGAAGGCTGGAAGGCCGCAAAGCATATCCATAAACGGATGGAGAGTTTCGGCATCGCAACCGATATGGACACCTTCACCGACATGACGCCGGACGGTGAAAAGACGATGATCAACGTGATCGGCACCTATCCGGGAAAGACCAAGCGCTGGATCATTCTCGGCTCGCATTTCGACACGATGCCCGGCATCGGCAACTTCCAGGGCGCGAACGATTCGGGCTCAAGCACCGGCATCCTGCTGGAACTCGCGCGCATGCTGGGCGAATCGAAGATCACGCCCGAGGTCGGCATCATCTTCGCGTTTTTCGACGGCGAAGAAGGCATTGCCGATTACATTCCGGGCGACGGTTTGCACGGCAGCCGCCACATGGCCCGGCAGCTGGCGGAATCGGGCGACCACAAAAAGATCGATGCGATGATCCTGCTGGATATGGTCGGCGACAAGGATTTGCAATTCACCATCCCCTACAACAGCTCGCGCGAACTGGTGCAGACCGTTTTCGAAGCGGCTCATGCCACCGGGCACCGCGAGCGCTTTAGCCTGTCGCGTTCGGTCATCACCGATGACCATGTGCCGTTCCTGCAGATCGGCATTCCGGCGATCGATCTGATCGACTTCCGGTTCGGCACGGCCCCCGGCCTCAACGATATCTGGCATACCGCCTCCGACAACCTTTCGAGCATCAGCGCCGAAAGTCTGGAAATCACCGGTTCCGTTGCGCTCGAAGTGGTCCGGAAGCTGGCAATGACGCCGGACGATGGTTGATGGCTAAACATCGATCTCCTTTTAACGGACAAAGATTGACTAATCAGGTCCAATATATATCTTCATCACGATGATTCAGCTCAAAGCCAATTCTTTGAATGTCGGTTTCAGGTGCATCGAACCGCTATGGGTCTCTTTCGGCTCAGGTTTCTTCTCCTTCATGAGCGGTTCAATAATTTCGTTTGGGCAACCGCCCGCTTCAACCCGGAAGTTCGGGTTCGCACAATCCGCTTCCACACGTTCTCTCTTTTTTTCGGCCGCTTTGGGCAATCCCCGTCATTCGCACGAATTCGTTCCTCCCTTTTCTTGGCTCGTTGCGGCCGCTCGTACCGAAATTAGTGCGCCGAATAACTTGTAACCCCTAAATCTATCCTTTTATATCGAATGCTCTTTTTAGTTAAAACCGGAGAATAAAATGGCCGAAGAATTGAAACATTTGATCGAGCAGATCCAAAAAGAAGGTGTTGAGAAAGCCAGCGCCGAGGCGGAAACGATTGTCTCCCACGCAAAGGAGAAAGCGGCGAAGATCGTGGCCGAAGCCCAAGCGCAGGCCCAGGACATGCTGAAGAAAGCCGAAATCGAATCGGCCGCGTTTTCGCAACGTTCGGCCAAAACCCTGGAACAGGCCGCCCGCGACCTGCTGATCACCATCGGC
>NZ_JBFJYW010000113.1:0-10649 GCF_041622395.1 Pontiella sp.
CAAGCTCGTCCGGCTCGGCTCCCCCGCCCGCCCGATGATCGCCCTCATCGATCCGTCCAACCGCGCCGTCGAAATTCTGGACCAGGAAAACGGCGCACTTGAAATGCAACTCGCCTTCGAGGTCTTCCTCACCTCCAGCTTCGCCGACACCGGGAAAAACCGCGGCACCGAACCCCACGACATCGAATCCGGCGACCTCAACGGCGACGGCATCGGCGACCTCGTGATCCTCGCCCACGACAAGCTGCTGATCTATCTCGGGGAATAGCCGACTCCGGCGGCCGGAGCCGGCCGAGGGGGATGGCAGGTTGTTCCGGCTACGCGGTTTTGCCGAGTTTGATCCGGAGGGCGGCCTGCACGGGCGGCGGCACGAATTGTTCGATGTTGCCGCCGAGCTGGGCCACTTCGCGAACGTTGCTGGAGCTGACGTAGGAATAGTCCTGCTTCGGCATGAGGAAGATCGTCTCGATCTCGGATTTCAGCTTCCGGTTGGTCAGCGCCATCTGGAACTCGTATTCGAAGTCGGAGAAGGCGCGGAGCCCGCGGACAATCACTTGAACATTTTGGGACTCGGCGAATTCAACCAACAACCCGCTGAAGTTCTTGACCTCGACGCCGGGGAGGTGGACCGTCGACGCCTTCACCAATTCAACGCGTTCCTCCTGCGTAAAGAGCGGATTCTTGCCGGGGCTCGTCGCCACGCCGATCACCACGCGCGGGAAAATGCGCGCGGCCCGTTCAATAACGTCGAGATGCCCCATCGTGATGGGATCGAAGGTTCCGGCGCACAACGCGGATTGATTCATCGTTCTTCCTTTTGCTTCAGCTTTAAAATGAGGACGCGCGTTTTGCCATAGCGCTTGTCGCGGATGATGCTCCACGGCTCGGGAACCACGGGTTCGCCCTTGGAACGCATCTCGTATACCAGTATTCCATCGTCAGTCAAAACCGAACCGTCCGCGATTCCGGCCAGCGTGTTGGCCATGGCGTCGGGCAGGTCGTAGGGCGGGTCGGCCAGGATGAGGTCGAATTGCCCCGTTGCGCGGCCCAGCCACTGGATGGCATCGGACTTCCAGCACTTCGTCGCGCCGAGTTCATCGTTGCGCATGGAGTCCAGATTGGCCTGCAGGTTGCGGAACACGGTCGGATGCTGTTCGACAAAGGTGACCGACTTCGCCCCCCGGCTCCACGCTTCCATGCCCAGCGCCCCGGATCCCGCAAACAGATCGAGCACATCCAGTCCTTCGCAACGGCCGCCCAGCGACGAAAAAACCGCCTCCCGCACCGCCTCCATCGTCGGCCGCACCTCCCGGTCGGGCACCTCGAAGCGGCGGTTCCGCAATATCCCACTTGTAATTCTCATGGCGCACACCCTACCGGAATTTCGCGCCATGCAAATCCAATTCCGAAACCCATGCCCATCCGGCAACCGGGGCGGTTGCGAATGGATCGACGGATCCATGGGCCCGACACCGCCAAAGAAAGCGCCCCCTCGCTGCCGCCCATATTCCATTGACCTGCATTTGCGAAATCCCCATTATCCCGCGCCTATGAAACAAGAGAAAACCACTGTCGTTGAGCATCATAATTTCCAAGGCGAATACCGGATTTTACGGCTGGCCGCGCCGGAAGTCGGGCCACGGGTTCTGCCGGGCCAGTTTCTGGAGCTGCAGGTTCCGCGCCTCGGCGAGCGTATTCTGCGCCGGCCGTTCAGCATCTACCAAGCGGGCCCCGAGGGCGTCGCCGTCCTCTACAAGGCCGTCGGGCGCGGCACCGAAGCGATGGCCGCCATCCAGCCGGGCGACGAAGTCGACATCATCGGCCCGCTGGGCAACGGCTACCCGGAAGCGGATACGGGCAAGACGCCCGTACTGGTGGCCGGGGGCTATGGCAACGCCGCGCTCTACATCCTGGCCCAGCGCATGCAGAAGAAGGGCATCGCCTTTTTCGGCGGACGTTCGGCCATCGATATTTTGCTGGTGAAGGAGTTCGAGGAACTCGGCTGGGAGGTTCGCCCGACCACGAACGACGGCACGCTCGGCACGGAAGGGCTCGTGACCGCCGCCTTCGACCCGTGGATGGCAGCGCAGGACAAATCCAAACTCGAACTGTTCGTCTGCGGCCCGAACCCCATGCTGAAAGCAATGGGCGACCGGGCGATCGACAACGGGTTCACCGCGTGGCTGTCGCTCGACCGCAACATGGCCTGCGGCGTCGGCGCCTGCCTGACCTGCGTCATCAAGCGCAAGACGGAAACCGGCTGGGAATGGGCGCGCTGCTGCAAGGACGGCCCCATCTTCGAATCCCGCGAAATCCTCTGGGAAGGTTAAATTTAACAAAAGGCCGCAAAGAGCGCGGAGAAACCGCCTTTGCGAACGTTGCGATCTTGGTGTGAGAATTATGAGTGTTGATCTAAGCATTAAAATTGGCTCGATGGAGATGAAGAACCCGGTGACGGTGGCTTCGGGAACCTTCGGCTACGGACCGGAGTATGCGGAGCTGGTGGACCTGAACCGTTTGGGCGCGATCACCGTGAAGGGCATCTGCCCGGAAGCGCACGTGGGCAACCATACCCCGCGCACCTTCGAAACGCGCGGCGGCATGCTCAACGCCATCGGCCTGCCGGGCCCGGGCGCAAAGGGCTTCATCGAAAAATACGTGCCGTTCCTTTCGCAGTACGACACCCCCGTGATCGTCAACATCTGGGGCAAGGGCAAGGACGACTATGCCCGCGTGGTGGACATGCTCGACGGCGAGGATACCGTCAGCGCCTACGAGATCAACCTCTCCTGCCCCAACGTCAAGGAAGGCGGATCGGCCTTCGGCACGGACGTGGCCACCTTCGCAAGCGTGATCGAGCTCGTCCGCGCCAGAACCCGGAAACCGATCATCCCGAAGCTGGCGCCGAACGTGCCGAACATCGGGGCGTTCGCCAAGGCGGCGGAGGATTGCGGGGCCGACGCCATCGCCATCATGAACACGATGCCGGCCATGGCGATCAACATCGATACGCTGGAGCCGGAGCTGGCCAACAAATTCGGCGGGCTGAGCGGCCCGCCGATCAAGCCGATCGCCATCAAGCTGGTGTTCGATGCGGCGCGAGCCTGCACGATTCCGATCATCGGCATGGGCGGCATCTTCGAACCGGAAGACGCGATCGAGTTTCTGATCGCCGGCGCAACCGCCGTGGCGGTGGGTACGGCCAATTTCGTCGACCCGACCACCCCCCTCCGCGTGATCGAAGGGATTGAACGCTACCTCATCGAAAAGGGTCACACCTCCGTCGCCGACATTGTCGGAACCGTTAAGGCATGACCACCCCTAGAACCATCGCCAGCTATGCATTGGCCGCCATCTTCGTTGCGGCGATCCTGGGCTATTCGTTTTGCCAGCCGTTCCAGCCGGACGCCGTTTGCGCGGCCATACCGGAACGGGCGACGTTCGTGTTCAAGGCCAAGAACCTCGATGAACTCCTGAAAAGCCCGGTCTACAGCCAGCTCGAAAAAGCGCTCGGCGCCGGAAACCCGCTGGCGGCCCCGCAGGGGGCGAACCGGTGGATCAAGCTGGCGGCGGCCTCGGAAATCGCCATCGCGGACATTCCGTTCCGCAGCAGCGGCCGCACCAAGAGCTGGGCGGCGGCAAGCTGGGTGGGCTGGCGCAGCCCCTGGTTGCGCTGGCAACTCGAACAGTCGCGCAACCCGAACCTCAAACCGCTCGGCAAACATGCCGCCTGGCCGATTTGGCAATACGATGCGCCCAACCTTGCGCACGGCATGAGCCTGACCTTCGCGCTGACCGACAACCTGCTGCTGGCCTGCCTTTCCGAATCGCCGGCCGATATCCTGCTGCTGATCAACACCTACGACAAACGGTCACCCGCCCACCCAAAGGAACCCCAACCATGACCCCGCTAAAATTCGCCCTCCCCGCCCTGGTCGTCTGCGCCCTGCTGGCCGGCTGCCAATCCAACAATAAGAAAACGGCTGAAGACGGAGAGATCCTGATGCCGAAGATGCAGCAGAACACCTATCTTTCGCATGCCAGAGCACCGCAGGAATTCGGCTTTGCGGCATATCCCGTGGGCAATGGAATCGGGTTCCAAGGCACCGGGCATCTTCACCCCAACCACATGGCCACCGTGGAGTTCCTGAAAGGCAAGGTTCCGGTCATCGAAATGCGTGGCATGTCGAAACGCAAGAAAATCAACATGCTGCTGGATACCAGCTCGAATGCGTCTTGGATGGAATTCATCAATGCGGAGGAGTTCGGCGCGATCTTCCTGGGGATCGAAGGCAAATACGTCCCCTACCGCGGCGGCTACAACACGGGCGGGGCCGATGCCTACGCCGCCGTCGTGAAGCAGATGCGGATCAATCAGCTGTTCATTGAAAACACCCCGCTCTACGTCCGCATGGCCATGAACTCGCTCGGGCCGATGGCCCGCGGCATCGTCAAACCCACCGTCGAGGGGGTCATGGGGTACGACGTCATGCGCAACTTTGAATACATCCAGTTCAACCTCGACCAAGGCGCGGTCCAGTTTTCCGCGAGCATCCCCTATGTTCCGAACGAACAGCATTTAATGACCAAGGCGCGCATCGTTCCCCAAAAGGATTATGGCCTGGCCGTGGAAGGCGCCATCTTCGGAACCGCGACCCCGATCATTCTCGACTTCGCGGGCGACTTCCATTTTGTCCGAAGCGACGCCAAGGTGGCCATCACGAAGCAAGTGAGCATCGGCGACATCGTCTACCGCAAGGTGCCGACGATGCTCTATCCGGTCGACGAAACCCGCGCCGCGCAACCTCTGCCGCGGGCCGGACGGCGGATGCTGGAAGACTACGTCGTCACCATCTGCCCGAAACTGGGCTTGGTCTACTTCGAGCGCTATTCGAAGTAGCGCCGGGAACGGACCAGGTGGCGGATGGCGAGCCGCGGGTGCCGGAGCAACATGCGCGGCCCCGCAAAACGCATTACCACCCTGATGCGCGCGCGCATTTCGGGTTTGTAGCAATGCACCGTGCATTTGTTGCAGACGGGCTTCCGGCTCCCGAACGGGCATTTTTCGATGCGCTCGAGCGCATAGGCCAGCAACCCGGCACACGCTTCGCAGGGAACCGTTTCCGCGGAATGGTGCGCCCGGCAATAGAGGCCGATCATGGCGGCGACGGTTTGGGCTTCGGGATCCATGGTGCAAGGTTGTAGCCCAAGCAAACGCGTTTTCCAACCACCGTTTTGCAACACCGCGGGGCCTCCCGCGCGACGCCCCAATCCTGTTTCCATAATTTTTCGGCATTTATTTCGCACCCAACCCCCCTGTTTTACGGGGGTTTTTTGACCATCCCGCGAAAATGCAAAAAAAAGTCGGGTAATGGATAACAGTCGGGATTCTGCCTACGTATACATAAGCGAACCCAACAACAACCCAGAAGCACGCAGCTCAAGTGAACCCAAACCTGTTGCAAGCTTCTACCGAAAATTACTCCGAGAAACCCCGCCCTTCCCCGGCGGGGTTTTCTTTTGCCCACTCAACGCGACCATGCTACGGTTTTCGCCTTATTTCCCGACCGAGGAACTGAAATGGATACCCCCGAAAACAACCACAGGGAACACGGCAAGAAAACCGCCCCGCCCATCCGGGAAATCGGCAATGCCGGCCTTTTCGCGGACGACATCGTCTTTTCCGACACCGAGAAAATCCTGTTCGAGGAGGATCTGCACGAGAAACGGTCGAACCGCGACGGCCTGATGGACGGGAACCCTGCGGAGCGTTATTCGGTCAACAAAAAGCTGAACCAAGGCGGCATGAAGGCCATCTGGGAGGTGGACGACCACCGGACCGCCCGCAAGGTGGCCATGGCCCTGATCCAGGATTCGAGAATCGCCTCCGAAGACGACATCGATTCGTTTCTGTACGAGGCGCGCCTGACCGCCAACCTGCAGCACCCGAACATTATCCCGATCTACGACATCGCCCTCGACGAAAACGGCAACCCCTACTTCACCATGAAATCGCTCAAGGGCGAAACCCTGGGCGAAATCATTGCGCAGCTGCGCAACAACAATGCGGAATACGTGAAGCGCTACACCCGTACCCGCCTGCTTTCCATCTTCCTCAAAGTCTGCAACGCCATCGACTATGCCCACACCAAGGGCGTGATCCACCTCGACCTCAAACCCTCCAACATCAACGTCGGCGACTTCGGCGACGTGCATGTGCTCGACTGGGGCCTTTCAACGCTGATCACCCATCTGAACGAATACGACGGCGAACCGGTGTCGTGGCATAGCCTCGACGACGTTGCGCTCGAAAACGGGCAGACCCTGACGCGCTACCTGGAGGGATCGGCCAAGCGGCGCGAACGGCGCAACGTGGTGGGCGGAACGCCCGGCTACATGTCGCCGGAGCAGGCCCAGGGCGTCCCCTCGGACATCGATTTCCAGACCGACGTCTACATGCTCGGCGCCATGCTCTACGAAATCCTGACCCACCACTGCCCCATCGAGGGCGGCACCGTAAAGGAATCGCTCCAACGGACGGTGCGCGGCGACTTCGAGCTCCCCGCCAAGCGCGCGCCGGGGCTGCGCATTCCGGCGGCACTCGCCGCCATTGCCATGAAGGCGATGGCGACCGATCCCGCCGGCCGCTATCCCAGCGTCGCGGCGCTCATCCGGGATGTCCACCAATACCAGGACGGGTTCGCCACGATTGCCGAAAACCCGACCTTCCTGACCCACGCCACGCTGCTGGTCAAGCGCCACAAGCTGGCCGTCGGCCTGATTGCCGCAACGGTTGCGATCATCGCCGCCATCCTCGCCCAGAGCTTCAACTCGATCAAGAAGAGCGAAAAGGTGGCGCTCGACGCCCTCGACCGCTTGCAGGCGAAAAACGACTACATCGCCTCGACCGCGCGGAAGGTGGCGCCGGACTATCTCGACCTGATGCGGCAGCAGGAAAAAGCCTACCGCTTCGCCGCCGCCGAACAATCGCTCGAAACCAGCCTGGCCTTCGACCCCAACCTTGAAGCCGCCTGGATGCAAAAGGGCCTGATGCAGATCAGCCAACGAGATTTCACCAATGCCTGGACCATCCTCTCCGGCAACCACGGCCACCCGGTCGAGAAAAACCCGCCCGCCGTCCGGCTGGCGAAAAAGCAGATGGAAGCCGGCCCCATGAGCGACGCCACCCTGCCGGGGCTGGTGCGGGATATGGCAACCTATGGACTCGCCGATGGCCTGCCCCGTCTCTTCTACCACCTGAACCGGGCTCCCTTCGATCCGCAGACCCGCTTCCCGGCCTTGGCCGAAGCGCTCCGGATCCTGAACCCCAACGTGGCCGAACTCAACTTCGAGTGGCAACCGAGCGGCACCGCCGGCTGGATCCTCGACCTCGGCAACAACCCGGAGCTCAACGACATTTCGCCGCTGTGCGGGCTGGACATCCTGATCCTGAATGCCGGCAACACCGGGACCCCCGACCTGAACCTGCTGACCGAAGGCGGCATGATCGAACTGCGCCTGTCCGGCACCCGGCTCAACCATCTGTTCGAACTCGACCAGATGAAAAGCCTGCAGCTGCTCGACATCAGCAAAACCCGCATCCGCAACATCTCGAACATGATCCGCTACCCCAAGTTGCGTGCACTCGACCTCAGCGGCATCGACGATCTGGACATTTCGCCGCAACTGATTTGGAACCAAAACCTGAAGGTGCTCACCGTCGCGCAACGGTACAGCACCGACCCCACCATCGCGGCGCTGGCCCGCCGCGGCGTCATCATCCTCTATTCCGACAACTGACATGGCCGACGAAAACCAATACCAAACGAGGGTCACGCTGCTGGCCAAACTCAAGAAGAGCGAGAACCACGAAGCGTGGCACGAGTTCGAGAACATCTACCGCGGCTTCATCCTCAGCCTCATTCTACGCATGGGCATCAACCAGGAAGATGCCGAAGACATCAGCCAAGCCGTCCTCACCAAGGTTTGGCAAAAGATCGAGGATTTCGAGTACAGCCAAAACAAGGGCAAGTTCCACAACTGGCTCGCCGCCATGACCCGCAACACCGTGAAGGATTTCTTCCGCACCAAGAAAAACTTCATCACCGGGCGCGATTCGGTTGAATATCAGGAACAGTATGTCGCCATCGAGGAACAGGTGCTGCCCGACATCGAAAACCTCGCCCGCGAAGAATGGGTGCTGCACATCACCAACCTCGCCTGGGACAACATCAAGAACGACATTTACGAAACCAAGCGCGAGGTCTTCAAATTGGTCTCGGCCGAAGTCCCCAACAAGGAAATCGCCAAGCAACTCGGCATCTCCGAAGCCAGCGTGCGGGTCTACAAAGCCGAGGTCTTCGAGAAAATGCGCGCGGAAATCACCCGCCTCAACCGCGAACTGGGTTGATTCCCCCCGGCCAAACCGGACGCGCGCGAGCCCTAAAAAAAAGAAACTAAGCCTTGCGTCGGCCCAGCGCTTTGTATAAAAACCTCGCTCCCAATTGAACACGAGGATTTTGAGTCATGAAAACAAATATTCATCCGAATTATAACGAAGCAACGATTCGCTGCGCCTGCGGTAACGAGATCGTCACTCGTTCTACCGTCAAGGAAATGCACGTGAACATGTGCTCGAGCTGCCACCCGTTCTTTACGGGCAGCGCAAAGCTCATCGATACGGAAGGACGCGTCGATCGCTTCAAGAAGCGTTTCGCAGAAGGCATGTACTAGCCCACGCCTTTTTTCGCCGGCCGGACCTGCGCGAGCATGTTCGGCCTTTTTGTGTCTACACGACATGGAAGGAATGGAATGCGGGATGACTGGACCAACCGAATCGTGCCGGCACCGTTTCCCCGGCGATCTTTTCTGCGGCCATCCATCCATCTCCCACCCGTAAAAACCAGGATATTCCCATGATCGACCATGCATATCTAGAACAGCTCCAATCCAAGCTCGGCCAACTCGAACAACGCATGTCGTTGCCGGAGGTCTCGGCCGACCCGAAGAAGATGCAGGAGTGCATGCGCGAGTATTCCCACCATAAAAAGCTGGCCGGGTGCGCGAAGAAATTCCTGGATCTGGCCGACGCCAAGGCGGAGTCGGAAGCGATTCTGGCCGACTCCGGCTCCGACGACGAGCTCCGGGAAATGGCGGAAATGGAACTCGCCGAGATCGAGGAGCGCCTGCCCCAGGCCGAACGCGAAATGATGGCCGCGCTCATCAAGCCCGATCCGACGGACAGCCGCAACGTCATCATGGAAATCCGCGCCGGCACGGGCGGCGACGAAGCGGGCATCTTCTGCGGCGACCTCTACCGCATGTACACGCGCTACTTCGACCTGCGCGGCTGGCGGCACAAGGTCCTCGACCTGAGCCCGTCGGAATCGGGCGGATACAAGGAAATCTCCTTCTCGGTAGAAGGCGAAGACGTCTACAAGGTGCTAAAGCACGAAGGCGGCACCCATCGCGTGCAGCGCGTGCCCCAGACCGAAACGCAGGGCCGCGTCCACACCTCCGCCGCCACCGTGGCCGTGCTGGCCGAAGTGGAAGAGGTCGATATCGAGGTCAGGACCGAAGACCTGCGCATCGACACCTACCGTGCGCAGGGCGCGGGCGGACAGCACGTCAACACGACCGACTCCGCCATCCGCATCACCCACGTCCCCACGGGCGTGGTGGTGCAGTGCCAGGACGAGCGCTCGCAGCACAAGAACAAAGCCGCCGCCATGAAGATGCTCCGCGCCAAGCTCTACGACGCCATGCAGCGCGAAAAGGAAGAAGCCCAGGCCTCCGAACGCAAATCGATGGTCGGCTCCGGCGACCGCTCCGAAAAGATCCGCACCTACAACTATCCCCAAAACCGCCTCACCGACCACCGCATCAACCTGACGCTCTACAAGCTCGACCGCGTCATGGAAGGCGCGCTTGACGAAATCTTCGACGCCCTCCACGAACACGACGTCGAAGAGCGCATCAAGCAGCAGATGTAGCCGAAGCGGCCCAGCCGCTTTTCAAAAGCTTCGCGGTCGTTTTTCCGTGCATCAACCCGCCGGGAAAATCTATGCTTTCTGCTATTTCGGGGGGTTATGATGCGAACAGGGGTTTCAATAGGCGTTGCCGGCGGGGTGGTCGGCAACTTGATCTTCAGCGGATTCGCGCTCTTCTTTGCGTTCATGGGTTCCATGTTCGTGAAACAGGAATGGAACAACCTGCAGGAAACGAAGGCCATGCAGGCCTGGGTGCAAACCGACTGCACGATCGAAACCTGCAAGACCGAAGATGCCGGGGAAGATTTCCGCCTGGTGGTCACCTACCGCTACGAAGTGGACGGGCGGACCTTCACCAACGACCAATACGGCAAACGCCGATACCTGAAGGCGGAAACCATTACCGAAATCAAACGCGCCGAGCAGCGGTTTCCGCCGGGCAAAACCGTCGCCGGCCACTACAACCCGGCCAATCCCGCCGAAGCCGTGCTGGACCTGCCGACCGTGGCGGGGGCGAAAAAGGGCCTCGGCTTTGCATTGATCTTTCCGGCCGTCGGACTCGTCTTCGCCACGATCCCGTGGTTGCGCGGGCGAAAAAAGCGCGACGGCGAGCCCGCGAAGGCCAAGAAAGAGCGCTCGCCCAAACTGTTCCTGGTGCCG
>NZ_JBFJYW010000114.1:0-10554 GCF_041622395.1 Pontiella sp.
ATCATCCGTTCGGTCTTCCTCGGCAAGATCAAGGACGCGTTCGATTCGAACCCCGGCCTGGTCAACCTGCTGCTCGACCCGTTCTTCAAGGACGCCGTCGAAACCGCGCAAGCCTCCTGGCGCCGCGTGATCGTCAAGTCGGTCGAGCTCGGGATTCCGATGCCCGCGATCGGCGCGGCGCTGGCCTATTTCGACGGCTACCGCGCCGCACGCCTTCCGGCCAACCTGCTGCAGGCGCAGCGCGACTATTTCGGCGCGCATACCTACGAGCGCGTTGACAAGCCGCGCGGCGAGTTCTTCCACACCAACTGGACCGGCCGCGGCGGCGACACCTCCGCTTCCACTTACATTGTTTAATCCTCCTCGTCCTCCTTACTCGTTCTCGTCCTCGATGACGGGATTCGAGGACGAGTGTGCGAGAACAAGCTTATGATCAGCAAATTTGGCGAAGCGGTTTCCATTACCAAAGCGCAGCTCCGGGAGCTGGTTTTCGCGGTGCTGGACGGGGCGGGGGAACCGAAGAAGGTGCTCCTGCTGCCGCCCGACCACACGCGGTTGAACTCCATGGCCGGGCCCATCGCGGCGATGGTCTATGAGCGGCTCACGGGCGAGGGCGTCGCGGTCGATGTCCTCCCGACGCTCGGAACCCACAACCCGATGACGGAGGCGCAACTGCGGATGATGTTCGGCGAATCGATTCCACTCGACGCCTTCAAGGTGCACGATTGGCGCAACGACGTCGTCCGCAAGGGACTGATCCCGGGCGAAATGCTTTCGGAGCTTTCCGGCGGGAAAGTCGATTACACCGTCGGCGTCGAAGTAAACAAGATGCTGTTCGACGGCTACGACCTGATTCTATCCATCGGGCAGGTGGTGCCGCACGAAGTGGTCGGCATGGCCAACTACACCAAGAACATCGTGGTGGGCGCGGGCGGCTCGGACATCATCAACAAGTCGCATTTTCTCGGCGCGGTCTGCAACATGGAGACGATTCTCGGGCGGACGGATACGCCCGTGCGCCGGCTGTTCAACCACGCCGTCGATACCTATCTCCCCGATTTGCCGATCACCTACATCCTGACGGTGATGGAGCAGGACTACGATTCCGGCGAGATGCACATGCGCGGGTTTTATTCCAGCGACGATGCCCAGTGCTACAACGAGGCCTGCAAGCTGGCGCGCGCGGTCAACATCACCTTGCTCGACCGCGAGCCCAGCAAGGTGGTGGTCTATCTCGATCCGCACGAATTCCAAAGCACCTGGCTCGGCAACAAGTCGGTTTACCGCACGCGCCTGGCGATTGCCGACGAAGGCGAGCTGATCGTGCTGGCCCCGGCGCTCAAGGAGTTCGGCGAAGACCCAACCATCGACAAGCTCATCCGAAAGTTCGGCTATTGCGGAACGCCCGCAACGCTCAAGGCGGTCGAGGAGGACGAGGAGCTGCGCGCCAACCTCGGCGCGGCGGCGCATCTCATCCACGGTTCGTCGGAGGGGCGGTTCGGCATCACCTATTGCCCCGGCAAGGGCATGACGCTCGACGAAGTCCGATCCGTTGGCTTCCAGGCGGCGGACTTCGAAGAAATGGCCGCGCGCTACAATCCCGATGAATTGAAGGACGGTTGGAACACGCTGCCCGACGGCGAAGAGATTTTCTACATCTCGAATCCCGCGCTGGGGCTTTGGGCCTTTAAGGAAAAGTTTACGCAATAGCAGCCTGCAGAATTTCGCCGAGGGCGCAATGGAGAATCGGACGAGGATGTCCTTCCTTCGCGATCCATGCGGACGTCTGTTCGAAAACGAATTGGAGTTAGGAATGAAAAAATTCATGGACGAGGATTTTCTCCTCCAGACGAAAACCGCGATCAAGCTCTACCACGAGCACGCCGCGAAGATGCCGATCTACGACTATCACTGCCACCTGCCGCCCCGGGAGGTGGCCGAGGACAAGCAGTACGACAACCTGGGGGAAATCTGGCTCGGCGGCGACCACTACAAGTGGCGCGCCATGCGCACCAACGGCGTGGCCGAGGAATTCGTGACGGGCAATGCCCCGTGGCGCGACAAGTTCCAGAAGTGGGCCGAGACGATGCCGCAAACGCTGCGCAATCCGCTCTACCACTGGACGCATCTGGAGCTGCAACGCTACTTCGATGTCGACACCTTGCTGGGCCCCGCGACCGCCGAGGAGATCTACCAGGAGTGCACCGCCAAGCTGCGGACGCCGGAATACAGCGCCAAAAACCTGATGCGCAAGATGAACGTCAAGCTCGTCTGCACAACCGACGACCCGGTCGACGATCTGGCCTGGCACCGGCAGATCGCCGCCGACGGATTCGAAGCCAAGGTCCTGCCGACCTTCCGCCCCGACAAGGCCATGAATTTGTCGGACACCACGGCGTGGCGTGACTACATCGACACCCTTGGTGTTAAATCCAATGTGACGATCGTGCAGCTGGATGCTCTATTGGAGGCGGTCGATCGGCGGCATGCCTATTTCCATTCGGTGGGTTGCCGGCTTTCGGACCACGGCGTGGCGTACGTGCCGGACGCGCAGGCGGGCGCTTCCGAGCTGGAAGCGATTTTCCAAAAGGCGCTGGCCGGCGAGGCCATTGCGCTGGCGGATCGCGAAAAGTTCGAGGCGTGGTTCCTCTATGAAGTCGGCAAGATGAACCACCGGCGCGGCTGGGTGCAGCAGTTCCATGTGGGCGTGTTCCGCAACAACAATTCGCGCCTCTTCAAGGCGTTGGGGCCGGATACGGGCTTCGATTCGATCGCCGACTTCCGCCAGGGCCCGGGGCTGATCCGCCTGTTGGATCGTCTGGATTCGACGAAGCAGCTGGCGAAGTCGATCCTCTACAACATCCATCCGGGCGACAACGAACTCTTCGCCACGATGATCGGCAACTATCAGGACGGCTCGTTCCCGGGCAAGATGCAGTTGGGGTCGGGCTGGTGGTTTTTGGATCAGAAGGACGGCATGGAGAAGCAGATGAACGCGCTGTCGCTGCTCGGCCTGCTCAGCCGTTTCGTCGGCATGTTGACCGACTCGCGCAGCTTTTTGTCGTATCCGCGGCACGAATATTTCCGCCGGATCCTCTGCAACCTGCTCGGCCGCGATGTCGAGAACGGCGAGCTTCCGGCCGACATGGAGTTGCTGGGCCAGATGGTTGAAAACATCTGCTACAACAACGCCGTGGAATATTTCGGCGTCGATCTGTAGCCCGGGGCGCGTCAGGTGGGGTCGACGGGCGGCTTCTTTTTGAATTTGGTGCGGAGCTGTTGGCCCTTGTCGTGGACGAAGTCGGCGGTCTTCGGGAAACGCCGTTCAAGCCAAGCCTTGAACCGGCCGAACAGCGGGACTTCGTCGGCCAGCAGGTAGACGCCGATCAGAACCGTCAGGATCCCCTGGCCGGGCGTGATGAACATGATGAGTCCCGCCACGATGCAAAACCAACCCAGCGCGTGCTTGAGCACGAGTTTCGTGTGCCTGTTCCATAGCAATCGTTTCATGGGACCCTTCCGTCCGGGTGATGGCTGTGAGTAAACTGCGATTGGCCGGAATTGGGAAACCAAAAAACGAATAACCCTGACCCCGTCGCAGCCGGAGCCCAATTTTTACCACCCGCTGCGCGGCGGGCACAAAAAAAACCACGGGCTTTAGTGTGACCTGGCCTCTGGGCCCCAAGTGCCACACTTCCTCACCGGGGCGCCGAAGGGGGGTCGGCGCTGCCCGGTGATTCCGTGGTTTGGGCTCATAGACGCTCTAGCTCTTCCCAGCGTTCAAAACTTTTTTCGAGTTCGTGGGGGATGGCTTCGGCGCGCTCCGTGGCGGCGGCGATTTCTTCCTTCGGTTTTTGGTAGAACGCCGGATCGGTCATCGCGGTTTGAAGCGCTTCCAACTCCGCTTCCAGCGCTTCGATCCGCCGGGGCAGGTGCTTGAGCTCTTCGCGCTCCTTGTTGCTCAGTTTGCGGGTGGCTTTCTTTTTCTCCGCCGGTTTTTGAGGCTTGTTGCCGGATTCCTGTTCGCGGGCTTCCGATCGCTGGCTCAGCCAGTCGTCGTAGCCGCCGGCATATTCGCCGATCCGCCCGTCGCCCTCGAAAACCATGGTATCGGTCACGACGTTGTTCAAAAAGGCGCGGTCGTGGCTGACGAGCAGGAGCGTGCCTTCGTAGGCGGCGAGCAGTTCTTCGAGCAGTTCGAGCGTTTCGATGTCGAGATCGTTGGTGGGCTCGTCGAGCACCAGCACGTTCGAGGCTCGGGTGAACAGTTTGGCCAGCAGCAGGCGGTTGCGTTCCCCGCCGGACAAAATGGAAACCGGCGATCGTGCGCGGTCGGGGGCGAAGAGGAAATCCTGCAGGTAGCCGAGCACATGCTTTTTCTGGTTTCCGATGGAGATGTATTCGTCGGCGGAGATGTTTTCGGCCACGGATTTGGTCTCGTCGAGAATGGCGCGGTGCTGGTCGAAATAGGCCACTTCCAGCTTGGTGCCGTGCTCGATGGTGCCGGTTTTCGGGGCCAACTGGCCGAGCAGCAGTTTGATCAGGGTGGACTTGCCGCAACCGTTGGGGCCGATGATCCCGATCTTGTCGCCGCGCATGATTTCGATGTCGAGATCCCGGACGATCGGTTCGCCGCCGTAGTCATAGGAGACGTTTTTCCCGGTAATCACCTTGCGGCCCGAGACGCCGGCCTCGACCGCCTTCATGCTGACGGTTCCGGTGCGATCGCGCCGGGCGCGGCGTTCGTTGCGCATCTGTTCGAGCGCCCGGACGCGGCCTTCGTTGCGGGTGCGGCGGGCTTTGATGCCCTTGCGGATCCAGACCTCCTCCTGCGCCAGCTTCTTGTCGAACTGCGCCCACTGTTCCGCCTCGCCGTCGAGCAGCGCCTGTTTGCGCTTGAGGTAGGTGTCGTAGTCGCACGCCCACGAATGCAGGTTGCCGCGATCGAGTTCGAGGATGCGGGTGGCCAGCTTGCGCAGGAACGAGCGGTCGTGCGTCACGAAAAAGAGGGTGCCCTTGTAGCGTTGCAGGAAGTTTTCCAGCCATTGGATCGATTCGATGTCGAGGTGGTTGGTCGGTTCGTCCAGCACCAGAATATCCGGTTCGCTCACGAGGGCTTGGGCCAGCAGGGCGCGGCGCTTCTGTCCGCCGGACAGTTCGTCGAACCGGAGGTGGTTTTCGAGCGACACCAAGGAGACCGCTTTGTCGACCGCCTGGTGCGAGACATAGTCGTCGTGCGGATCCTCCAGTCCCTGGAAGACCAGCTCCTCCACGGTGAGCGAAATGTCGGTCGGCACGTTTTGGCGCAGGCGGCGGACCGTCAAACCGGGCTGGCGGATGATTTCGCCCGCGTCCGGTTCGATGTCGCCGTTGACGATCTTGAGCAGCGTCGATTTGCCTTCGCCGTTGCGGCCGACCAGGCAGATGCGCTCGCCGCGCTCGATTTGCAGGGTGGCGTCGTTGAGCAGCGGATGCGCCCCGAAGGCCTTGTGGATATTCTGTAAACTGATTAGAGCCATAGTGTTTGTTGGTTGTTGGTTGATCGGGGCACGTCTTGGCCAGGCCCAACGACTGGCAACCCGCGTTCGTCAACGGGGCTGAAAAGCAGCAGACCGCGCATTCTCCAGATTTTACGCAGGTTGGAAAGGAAGAAAGTTTGTAGTTCCGCCGGCCGGCGGCGCTGGGGTATACATTGCCCATGGCCATCGAGAAATACAGGTTGCCTTTGCTGGAGGTGGAGACGGTGCTGCCGATCCTCAACCGGATCTCGATATTCGGGGGGTTGGACGATGCCCAGCTTTTCACGGTTTTCCGGATGCTCGAAACGGAGCATTACCGCAAAGGCGAGTTTGTTTTCCGGCAAGGCGATCCGCCCGACCATATCCGCATTGTCCGCTCCGGGCGCGTGCGCATCGTTGAAAACGTGGGCGGCACGCCGATGGAGCTGATCGAATTCGATACCGGCGACTGCTTTGGCGAAACGTCGGTGATCGCGATCCAAGTGCATACCGCCGGCGCGTTGGCGGTCGAGGATACGGAGCTGATGATGATTCCTCGCGAAAAACTGTTTGCGCTCTACGATACAGACCCCAAACTGTTTGGCATGTTGATGCTGAATATCGCGCGCGAGGCCTGCCGCCGGCTGAACAAGACGGAAGAGATTATGTTGCACTATGCGTTGAGCGCAAAACCGGGGAAATGGGAATGAAGCTTTGTTTGTGGGTTGTGTCGTTGATCGGGGCGGTTTCCGTTTTTGCGGAGGCGCCGAAGTCGGTCTTGCTGGTGGCGGGGAAGCCGAGCCACGGGCCGGGCGAACATGAATTTACCGCCGGGTGCGATCTGCTGGCCCAGGCGCTCAACGGTTCCGGGCTGGGGATCGCGGCAACCGTGGAGCATGGAGCGTGGCCGGCGGCCGACGCGCTGGCGAACGTCGATGCCGTGGTGGTCTATTGCGACGGCAACAAGCAACACCTCTTGCTCAACAAGGAAGCCGAGCTGCTGGCGCTCTCCGATCGCGGCGTCGGGATCGTTTTCCTGCACTACGCCCTCGACGGCATGCCCGGCCGGCTGGATGACACGCTGATGAAAGTCGTTGGCGGCTACTACGACGACCAGGTCTCGCAAAACCCGCTTTGGACGCTGAAGGATCCGGTGCTCGCCGAACATCCGGTTACGCGGGGCGTAAACCCCTTCGAGCTGAAGGAGGAGTGCTACTACAACCTCAAGTTCGGCGACGTCGAGCCGCTGCTGCAGGCCGTTCCGCCGGGCGAGGAGCGCGCGTACGCGCTGGCCTGGGCCTACGGTGCCAATCGATTCGGGTTCACGGGCGGTCATTTCCATTCCAACTGGGGGCAGCCCGACTACCGCAGGTTCGTGCTCAACGCCATCGTCTGGGCGGCCGGGCTGGAGGTGCCCGAAGGCGGCGTCGAGTCGCCGCAACCGGTGGTGCTGAAATATAAATCCATGCTCCACGCCATCGCCAAGGGCGATCCGGCGGACCTGGCCAGCCACATCGCGCTCGGTGAAGACGTGAATGCCAAGGACGCGCGCGGATGGACCCCGCTGTTGCATGCGGCGGTGCGCAACAAAGCCGAATGCGCCGCGGTGTTGATTGAAAAAGGCGCCGAACTGAACCCGCGCGACGGCACCCAAAAGACGCCGTTGCACTATGCCGCCGACCGCGGCTATCTCGCGTTGGTGAAGCTGTTGGCCGAGAGCGGGGCGGACCTGACCGCCAAGGACGACGAAAGCTGGACGCCGCTGCATAATGCCGCCGAAAAGGACCGGGTCGAGGTCGCCGCCTATCTCATCGCCAAGGGCGCGGCGGTCGATGCGCCCAGCCGCCGCGGCGGTACGCCGCTGCACGAAGCCGCCGCTTCCGCCTCCGCCGATATGATCAAGCTGTTGCTCGAAAGCGGCGCCGACAAAACCATCAAGGCCTCCAACGGAAAAACCCCGCTCGACTATGCCGTCGAACTCGGCAACGAACCGGCTCGGGCGTTGCTGAAATAAGGACGCGCCGCAACGGGATATTAAATCCAGCGTGACGATCGTTACGCTGGATTTAATATCCGAGCGGCACCGTTGCATGAAAAAGGAGAGGGGGTTCCCCGGTTGGATGCCGCGGGCCGCCGCCTTCTAGCTCCTGTCGGAACGCCTCCGCTTGGCAGAGGCCGATTCCCACTTCGCGCGCGATGTAGGAAACCAGCTTCATCTTGCCGGCGAAATATTTTTTGGTGGGGGCGACCTTGCGGGCGGAAAAGCGCGTGAGCCAGTTGTGCGGATAGGCATGGGTGCTGACCGAATAGGCGATGCCCAGGGCGCCCGCATCCACGATTTGCAGGTGGACAACGACATCGTAGCGGCCGAAAAACCGTTTGCCCGTCGCCCAGACGATGTAGTCGAAGGAGTGGTCGTCCGTTTTCTTGCGGTAGAGCTCCTTGATGTCGGTCCGGTGGCCCTTTTCGTTGATGTAGTGGTATTTCCCGCCGCCGTCGTCAAAGACCGGGAAGTCGACTTGTCCGTTTTCCGAGACGGAGCGGGCAAACTCCTCCTGCACGGCCTTGAGCAAATCGGGCTGTTCGAGGGTCTTGCAGGCCGTCTCGAACGGGATGGGCAGCAATTCGCTGGTTCCAAAGCGGATGCACTTTTTCTCCAGCAGCGCCTTCGCCTCGGCATCGTCCAGCAAATCCGCGGTCCCGAGTCCGAAGGAACTCGCGGCCAAAACCAACGCAACCAGCTGTAGCACAAAACGTTTCATGGGGACGCGCATTAGACGTGATTGCTCGCGGGGAGTTCAATGACGGAGTCGATGTTTGTTCGATGGGCGGGGAATTAAACGCGAGGCGTGAAACATGAGTATTGAAACGTGAGGTCACGCCTCACGCCTCACGTCTCAATCGTCACGTTCCTAAATCCCGCCGCCGTTCTTGAAGTTGAGGTGGAGGCCGCACTCCTTGTGCTCGGGGCTTTCCCACCACCAGCGACCGGCGCGCTCGTCCTCGTTGCCTTTGCAGGGGCGGGTGCACGGGGCGCAACCGATGGAGAGGTAGCCCTCGTCGTAGAGGCGGTTGTGCGGTACGCCGTTTTCCTCGACGTAATACCACAGGTCCGGCTTGCTCCAATGGATCAACGGATTCACCTTCACCAATCCATCGTGGACCGGGTCGGTTTCGATGAATTCCAATCCGCCGCGCGTTTGGCTCTGGTCCAACCGGCGGCCCGTAATCCATGCGCGGTAGCCCGCGAGCGCCCGGCCGAGCGGTTCGACCTTGCGGATGCCGCAGCATTCGCGGCGGTTTTCGATGCTCTCCTTGAAGGAAAACAGCCCCTTTTCCGTTTCCAGTTTTTCGACGGTCTCGAAGCGGGGGAACACCCACTCGACCTGGATGCCGTATTTGCGGCGGATCGATTCCGAGCATTCGTAGGTCTCTTCCGGCAAGCGCCCCGTGTCGATCGAAAAGACCCGGACGGGCTTGCCGACCCGGTGCAGCATGTCGAGCAGCACCAGCCCGCCGAGCTGCAAGCTGGTGGCCATGCAGATGTCGCCGCCGAAATGGTCGATCGCCCGCGAAAGCACCTCCAGCGAATCCTTCGGATCCACTCCTTTGAAAAGATGTCGGTATTTGGTCATGGATAAACACTCGCTTCGCTAAAGGTCGCAAAGGACGCCAAGCTCCCCTTTGCGCACTTTGCGGTCTTCTGTAAAAGGTTAGATGCCGCTGGAGAGGAAGCCCTCGGGGTTTTTGTGGAAGTCGCGACCGTCGTAGACGGCGGGGACCACCCCGGTCCGAACCAGAAAGTCGCCGAAGCCTTCGCGCTTGTTGCGCTCCTTGGCATACGTTTCGATCAGCGGTTCGAGGGTTTCGAGGATCTCCTCTTCGCCGATGTTTTCGCGGTAGAGCTTGTTCAGCCGCGTGCCCTTGCCATCGCCGCCGAGCATCAGGTTGTATTTGCCCGGCGCCTTGCCGACGAACGCGATCTCGGCCAGGAAGGGGCGCGCGCACCCGTTCGGGCAACCGGTCATGCGCACCACGATCGGTTGGTCGGACAAGCCGTTTTTGTCGACGATTTGCTCCAGCTTTCCGATCAGGTCGGGCAGATAGCGCTCGGCCTCGGCCATGGCCAGCGAGCAGGTGGGCAGGGCCACGCAGGCCATGCTGTTTTGGCGCAGCACGCTGACCTTGCGCAGCAGGCCGTGCTTCTTCGCCAGCGCTTCGACTTCCGCCTTCTTGCTCTCGTCGACCTGCGCCACGATCAGGTTTTGCGTGGCGGTCATGCGGAAGTCGCCGCCGTGCAGGTCGGCGATCTTCAGCAGACCCTGCAGCATTTGCGGCCCGTCTGGATAGTCCTTGATGCGCCCGTTCTCGATGAACAGCGTCAGGTTCCAGCTGCCGTCGGCGTTTTCGGTCCAGCCGAAGCGGTCGGAGTGCATGGTGAATGCGTAGGGCTTGGCCGGCTCGAACGTAATGCCGGAGCGCTCCTCGACGTGCTTCTTGAATGCCTCCGCGCCCATGCGGTCGATGGTGTATTTCAGCCGCGCGTGCTTGCGGTCGGTGCGGTCGCCGAAGTCGCGCTGGGTGGTGACGAAGGCCTCGGCCACCGGACGGATCTGGTCCGGTTTCACGAAGCCGAAGTTTTTGGCGATCTGGGGGTAGGTGGAGGTTTCGCCGTGCGTGTTGCCCATGCCGCCGCCCGCCAGCACGTCGTAGCCGATCAGCGTACCGTCTTCGACGATGGCCACGAAGCTGAGGTCGTTGCCGTTCACGTCCACGTCGTTGTGCGGCGGGACGGCGACGGCAATCTTGAATTTCCGCGGCAGGTAGGTGTCGCCGTAGATCGGCTCCTGCTCTTCCTTGTAGTCGGCGACCTTTTCCTGATCGAGCCAGATTTCGTGGTAGGCCGCCGTCTTCGGCATCAGGTGCTTGCTGAGCGCCGCCGCGTCGTCGTAGACCTGCCGATGCAACGCCGATTCGACCGGGTTGGTGTTGCAAAGCACGTTGCGGTTGACGTCGCCGCAGGCCGCGATCGAGTCGATCATGGCTTGGTTGATGC
>NZ_JBFJYW010000115.1:0-10499 GCF_041622395.1 Pontiella sp.
AAACGGGTTGCGCGACGACTGGGAAATGGCCACGCCCAAAGGCGGCATGCTGGGGGAACGGTTTATTCCGTATGATCGCGTCGGCGCATACATTCCCGGCGGCGCGGCGCCGCTGGCCTCGACCGCGCTGATGACGCTGACGCTGGCCAAGGTGGCGGGCGTGAAGGAGCTTGTTGCCTGTTCCCCGGCCAATGCCGAGGGCAAGCTCAACCCCTACATCGTCTATGCGCTGGATTTGGCGGGCGCCACCGAAATCTACAAGGTGGGCGGCGTGCATGCCATCGGTGCCATGGCCTATGGCACCAAATCGATCAAGAAGGTCCGCAAAATCGTCGGTCCCGGCGGACCCTATGTGACGGCCGCCAAGCGCCAGGTGTATGGCGACGTGGCGCTCGACATGGTGGCCGGCCCGAGCGAAATCGCCGTGGTTTGCGACTCTTCGGCCAATCCGGCCCACGTGGCCGCCGACCTGCTGTCGCAGGCCGAACACGGCACCGGGTCGGAAAAGGCGATGCTGATCACGACCTCGCAAAAACAGGCCGAAGCCGTTCGCGCCGAGGTGCTCAAGCAGGCCGAAACGCTCTCTCGCGCCGAACCGATTGCCGCCGTCTTGAAGCAGGGCATGTTGCTCGTCGTGGTCAAAAGCATGGCCGAGGGCATCCTGCTCGCGAACCGGTTTGCCCCGGAGCACATGGAGCTCATCGTCAAGGACCCGTCCAAGTGGGTCGACAAGGTTGAAAACGCCGGCGCGCTCTTTATCGGCGAATGGACGCCGGAATCGGTGGGCGACTTTGTTGCCGGGCCCAGCCACGTGTTGCCGACCGGCGGGACCGCCGCCTATTTTTCCGGCCTGACGGTCGAGGATTTCCGGCGCCGCATGAGCCTGATCCAATTCACCAAGGAAGATCTCGAGGATACCCTGCCGGCGGTCGAAGCCTTTGGCCGCATCGAGACCCTCGATGGCCACGCCCGCTCCGCCACCATCCGGTTCGGCAAATAGCCCAAACGTCACGCCGGACGGCCCGGCCGCGGTTCCCCGTCGTTGGGGGCCGGGTTGCGGTGCCAGGATTTTAACGCAGGACGGGAGGATGGCGGTGCGATTGCCGCGAACCCGTTTATTTAAGGAAACCATGAGCCATTTGATTAGAAAATCGGTGCAGGCGATGTCGGGCTACGTCCCCGGCGAGCAGCCCAAAGACGCCGGCATCGTTAAGTTGAATACGAACGAGAACCCGTACCTGCCCTCGCCCGACGTGCAGGATATTTTGTCGATGATCGATATCGCGGTGCTTTCGCGCTATCCGGACCCGGTCTGCATGGAGCTGCGCAAGGTGATTGCGGAGCTGCATGGCTGCGCGGTGGAAAACGTTTTCGTGGGCAACGGGTCGGACGAAGTGCTGGCGCTGTGCATCCGTTCGTTTGTCGAGCGCGACGGTTCGGTGGGCTATTTCGACCCGTCCTATTCGCTCTATCCGGTCTTGGCCGACATCGAGGACGTGGAAAAGCGCCCCGTTTCGCTGGACGCCGCCTATGGCTGGCAGATGCCGGCGGACTATTCCGCCTCGCTCTTTTTCCTGACCAACCCCAACGCGCCCACCAGCCTGCGCTATGCCAAGGCCGACGTGGAACCCTTCGTCGACGGGTTTGACGGCGTGGTGTTGATCGACGAGGCCTATGCCGACTTCGCCGATGAAAACTGCATGGATCTGGCGCTCGGCAAAAACAATGTGCTGGTGGGGCGGACGCTTTCCAAGTCCTATTCGCTGGCCGGCATCCGCCTCGGCTACTGCGTCGGCAACGCCGAGCTCATCGGCGCGATGTTCAAGATCAAGGATTCCTACAACGTCAACTACCTGACGCAGGAGATCGCCCGCGTCGCCGTGCTCGATCAGGACACCATGAAGGCCAACGTCTCCGCCATTGTCGAAACCCGCGAAATGGTGGCGGAAAAGCTGATGGAGCTCGGGCTGAGCGTCCTGAAGTCGCAAACCAATTTCCTGTGGGTCAAGCCCTTGGGGATCAAGGCGAAAACCCTGTTCGAGGAGCTGCGCAAGAAAAAGATCATCGTGCGCTATTTCGGCAACGACGAACGGACGAAGGATTATCTGCGCGTAACCGTCGGAACCGCGCCGGAAATGTTCAAGTTTCTCGATGCGGTCGAAGCCATTGTCAACGGAGGTGCTTGATGGCCGCTGCCTGTCCGAACAAGGAAGAAAACCTGAAGCACTGCACCTGCACCTATGATTGCGCGAAGCGCGGCATGTGTTGCGAGTGCGTGGCCTACCACCGCGCCCAGGGGGCCATTCCCGGCTGTTTCTTCACGAAAGCGGGCGAGGCCACCTGGAACCGCTCCGCCGCAAACTTCTGCAAGGACTGCGGCGCTTGCTGACTCCCTGCCGGGTTGCTTGACTCGGTGCGGGGTTCGGGCATAATGCCCCGTTCAAACAAGACGGACTTTATTTATGATCAAGGTTTCTGGGGTAACGAAAAAATATCCGGCGCGTTTGGCGGTCGATCATATTTCGTTTGAGGTCAACCGGGGAGAGATCGTCGGGTTCCTGGGGCCCAACGGGGCGGGGAAAACGACGACGATGCGCATGCTGACCGGCTATCTTTCCATGAATTCGGGGACCATCGAAGTGGCCGGGTTCGACGTGGCCACCCAGGCCCGCGAAGTGCGCCGCCGCATTGGCTATCTGCCCGAAAGCTGCCCGCTCTATCCCGAAATGCGCGTGGACGAATACCTGCGTTTCCGCGCCGAGCTCAAGGGCGTTAAAGCGTCCGCCCGCAAAGCCAAAATCGACGAGGTCAAGGAACAGTGCAGCCTGACGGACGTCGGCAAGCGGATCATCGGCCAGCTTTCGAAGGGCTACCGCCAGCGCGTCGGCCTGGCCGACAGTCTGGTGCACGACCCCGATCTGCTGGTGCTCGACGAACCGACCGTGGGGCTCGATCCCTACCAGATCCGGCAAGTGCGCGAGCTGATTACCCAGCTGGCCGAACGCCACACCATTTTGCTCTCGACCCATATCCTTCAGGAAGTCGAAGCCATCTGCGAACGCATCCTGATCATCAACGAAGGCCGCATCGTGGCTTCGGACACCGAGGAAAACCTCCACCGCAAGCTGCACGCCTGCTCGATCATCGAGATGGAGATCATGGCCAACAAGGCCGCCGCCATCGAGAAGATCGGCCGGATGGCCGGGTTGGATGTCCGCAACGCGAACGAGCTGGCCGACGGTTGGCTTTGGGTGGAGATCGAGGCCGATTCCGCCGCGATGCGCGTCGACCTGTTCAATCTGGCCGTGGCCGAGGGCTGGCCGATGCGCGAACTCAGCGAGCAGCAGCATTCGCTCGAGGATACGTTCGTGCAGATCACCCGCAACAAGGGGGACCAATCATGAGCGTGTTTTTCAGTCTGCTCAAACGGGAAGTACGCACCTGTTTCTATTCTCCGATCGCCTACGTGGTGATGTTTTTTTTCTGGATGCTCACGGGCGGCAACTTCATCTGGCTGCTGTCGCAGCTCGCATCCGGCGAATCGCTGACGGTGGCGACGCAGCTGATGTTCAGCGGGCCGCTGCTCTCCATTTCGTTGCCGTTCGTGGTGCCGCTGATCACGATGCGCCTGTTTGCCGAGGAAAAGAAGCTCGGCACGCTTGAGGCGTTGCTGACCACCTCGGTCCGGGTGCCGGAGTTGGTGCTGGCCAAGTTTTGCGGGGCGTTGGTCTTCTATATCGTATTGTGGTTGCCCGTGTTCGTCTATGCCTTCATTCAGGCGAAGCTTTGCTCGGCGGACGTGGTCGGGTTCCCGGACGTCGGCGCGTTGCGGGCCGGCGGCATCGGCGTGTTGCTCGTGGGCGTGCTCTATATTTCCGTCGGGCTGTTCATGTCGAGTGTGACCTCGAACCAGATCGTGGCGGCGATCGGCGGGATTGCGCTGCTGTTCGGCGCGTCGTTCAGCCTGGCCTTGCTGGCCTACTCGGCGCAAAACCCGGTGTTGCGCGTGATCGGCCAATACTATTCCCCCTACGTACACATGATGGATTTTTCCCGCGGCATCATGGATGGCCGGATCGTGGTCATGTATTTGGCCTATGCGGCGTGGTTCCTGTTTGCGGCAACGCGGGTCGTTGAAGGGCGCCGCGCCTAGATGTTCGGACGATGCACATGAAGCGATTTCTTTCCAGTTTAAACTCTCTGTTCGCCGTCCTGCTCGCCTTCGTGGTGGTGCAGATGGTCTGTTTCATTTCGCTGCGCAATCCGGTGCGCGCCAACTGGAGCGGCCGGGCCTACTACGACCTGTCGGACAAAACCCTCAAGCTGCTCCGCGAACTCGAGCAGGAGATCACCGTCACGGTCTTCTTCCAGGAAGAGCACAAGCTCTTCTACGATATCGAAAACCTGCTCGAGGAATACCAATACCACTCGCGCAACATCAAGGTCGAGTGGGTCGACCCCGCGCGCGACCCGGCCCGCACCGAACAGCTCGCCAACAAGTATGGCCTGACCGAAGCGCAGGTGGTCGTGTTCGATATCGGCGACAAGCGCAAGGTGGTCAAGCAGACCGATCTCGCCGACAGCCGGGTCCTGAAGGGGCACAAGGAGCCGACCTACACCGCGTTCAAGGGCGAGCAGGCCTTCTCCAGCGCCATCTACGGGCTGATGCAGGGCGAAAAGCCCAAGGTCTATTTCCTCGTCGGCCATGGCGAACATCGCCTGACCGACTTCGACCAGATCTCGGGCTATTCCAGGATCGGCACCACCGTGCTGGGCGACAACCTCGAGGTCGCGGAGCTCATGCTCAGCGGCGAAAAACTGGTGCCGGACGACGCCGCCGCCTTGGTGATCGCGGGCCCCGACAAAACGATGAGCTCCATCGAAGTGGAGATGATCGAGGACTATCTGAACCGCAGCGGCCGCGTCATGGTGATGCTGGATGCCTTGAAGGAAACCGGACTCGAACCGATGCTGCGCCGCTGGGGCGTTGCCCTGCGGCAGGATATCGTGGTCGATCCCGAAAACACCCTGCGCGGCAGCGATGTGCATATCCGGCGCTACAACGCCCACCCGATCAGCATGGAGATGGGGTCGATCGTCCAGTTTTTCCTGCCGCGCTCCATCCAGCCGCTGTCCGAGGAGGAGGGCGCCACCGCCAAGGACCGCCCCTCGGTCGTCCCGCTCTTCTTTACGTCCGAAAAAAGCTGGTCGGAAATGCAGACCGAGGAGTCGACCGCCAGGTTCGACGAAGACAAGGGCGATAAGCGCGGCCCGTTCTCCCTCGGCGTGGCGGTCGAACGCGGCGCCACCCAGGAGGTGCTCGACGTGCAGATCAAACCCTCGCGCATGGTGGTCTTCGGCGATTCCGATTTCGTGACGAACGGCGGGCTGGTCGGCGGCAACGTCGACTTGTTCATGAGTGCCTTGAACTGGTTGCTCGAACGCGAGGAGCTCATGGCGATTGCGCCGAAACCGATCGAGGAAGTGAAGCTGAGTCTTTCGCGCAAGCAGTTGAACCAAATGTTCTGGCTCAATGTCACGGGGATTCCCGCCATCGCCATGGTGCTTGGGCTATTCGTTTGGGTGCGTAGAAGAAAATAGGAGATTCATGAAAGGTCGCTCCACCATTGTTTTATTGATCGCCATCGTCGTGCTGGGGACGTTTATCGGCATCCAGGAATCCTGGCGTACGCGCAATTCCCCGGCGGTGATCCGCCGGATTCGCCTGTTCGACCTCGACCCCACGTCGTTGGGCATGGTCGAGTTCCACCTGACCAATACCGTGGTGCGGTTCTCCAAGGAGAACGGGGTTTGGATGGCCGGGGGGACGGACGCCGGCATGGGCCGGGCCGACGTGGAACTGATCCACCGCATGGTTTCGGGCCTGAATTCGATGGGCAAGGGGACCACCATCACCCGCAAGCATCTGGAAATCCGCGGCGTCGACCCCTCGGAGTACGGGTTCGACAATCCGCTCGTCGAGATCCGCGCAACCGACAACGAAGGGAAGCACTGCTGGGTGGTGGGCCGCCGTACGCCGCTGGGCGACATGGTTTATGTGAAGCAGGAAGGCATCGACGACATCTATACGGTCCCGCACAAGCTCTTGTCCATCGTCCCGTCCCGACCCGACCTGCTTCGCGACCGCGAGCTCTTTTCCGGCAAGGCCGCCGGGGTCCGCCGGATCGAGATCCGCGGCGAGGCCGGCTTTGTCCAGCTGGTGAAGGACCCGCAGGCCGGCTGGCGGCTCCAGCAGCCGGTTACGGCCCCGGCCGACCCGCGCGAGGTCGAGGAGTTCATCAAAAAACTCTACCGCCTGCGGATCCAGGATTTCGTGGCCGACAACGTCTCCGACTTCTCCATCTACGGCCTGCAGGCGGAGACCCGGCAAATTTCGCTCGGCGGCGGCGATGGCACCTCGCGCATGCTGGTGATTGGCGGCGATGTGCCGGATCGCCCGGGCTTCGTTTATGTCCGCCGCTCCGACGATACGTCGGTCTTCACGCTGAGCGCCGACGTGCTGCAACTGCTCAACACGCCGGCCAAGCGGATCCGCAATGCCCGGGTGCTCGATCTCATGCTGGGCGACATCACGTCGATTTCCGTCAAAAAAGGAACCGAGCAACTCGCGTTGGCGCTCGAACCGTCCGTCGGGTGGAAAACCGTCTCCCCGGTGGCGTGGAATGCCGATCCCGGCGCCGTTGCCGGCCTGGCCCGCCTGTGGGTCGATGCCGTGGTGATTGAATACGACGTGGCCATCAACAACGTGGCGCCCGAATGGGTCTTTGAATATGGATCCACCTTGCTGGGCACGACGAACCACATCGAGGTGCTGCCCTCCGCCGGCACGCACGATGGCCTCCTGATCCGAAAAGGCAACGACAAGACCGTCCACCAAGTCAATGTGGCGGAGATCCCGGACGAAGTCGTTTATCCGCTGACCTATAAGGACAGCAAGGTCTGGGATCTCGACGTGGAAACGATCGGCAAGATTTCGGTAACGAAGGACGGCCAATCCCGCCAGGTCGTCACGCGCCTTGAAGACCGCTCCTTCGTTTTGGAGGGAACCAACGGCAACGTTCGCGTCAATTCCCCGGCCTTCGCAAAGTTGCTCGCTCAGCTCGCCGTGGTGCGGGCCTCGGGCTACATCGACTACAATCCGCCCGACCTGGCAATCTACGGGCTGGACCACCCCGCGTTGGAGCTCCACGTCGGGTTCGCTTCCCTCAACGAACTCGGGCGCGTTTTGCTCGTCGGTCGCGAAGTCCCCGAGGGGTTCTATTCGATGGTGAAGGGCCGCGATGTCGTCTTCTTGTTGGATAAATCGGTGGTCAATGCGCTCTCGGCGAATTTGCTTTCCGATCCGCAGCCGCCCCGGGCAATCACAGGGGAATAGATGGGCGGATCCTGCCAGCGTTTTGCCCAGCGAACGTTCAAGACCTGCCGGGTCTGCGTCAGAATCTTT
The DNA here is from genome assembly GCF_041622395.1 of Pontiella sp. Lineage (NCBI taxonomy): Bacteria > Pseudomonadati > Kiritimatiellota > Kiritimatiellia > Kiritimatiellales > Pontiellaceae > Pontiella > Pontiella sp. The sequence goes on from NZ_JBFJYW010000115.1 coordinate 7,466, forward strand.
TCGGTCGTCGTTTTCCTGCTCATTTTCCTGTTTGTTTTTTTGCGGACCTACGGGGTGCCCGGCTTCGTGTTGAAAGAGGTGGTGCGCCAGGTCAACTCCAAGGGAATTCCCGTGGATGTCGAGCGCGTCCGCCTCACGCTGCGCGGCTGGCGCGCGGAAAACATGCGCTACTACAGCAAGCACCCCGACGACCTGGAGCCGATGTTCTTTGCGCAAAATGTGCTGTTCGAACGCCTGATTCTTTTCGATGAAGCGGAATCCGGCGACTGGGTCTTCGAGGTCGAGGCCGATTCCATCGCCATCGCCCCCTCCGTCGAATGGGGGGTGGATATCCCCGAAGCGAGCCCGTTCCGGACGGTCGAAGGCGTGCGCCTGACGCTCGGGTTCCACGATGGTCGGGTGCGGCTTTCGGACGGGGAACTGTCGTGGATCGGGGGGCGGTTCAAGGTGGATGGAACCGTGCTCACGCAGGCGCCCCCCCAAAAGGAGGCCGTCGTCCGCCCGCCGGAACCTGCGCCCAAGGAGACGGCTCCGCCCGTTTGGATCTCCCGCGAACAGTTCGTGGCCTTCGAAAACCATCTCAAGGCCTTCAAGGTCAATGGCGCGGCGGAGGTGGCGCTGGAATTCGTGGTGGATTCCGGCAACCTGGCGGCCAGCCATCTGTCGCTCGATGCCCGGGCGGTGGACATCGTCTACCGCGGCGTCGGCTTCTCCGGCCTGGAGCTGAAAGGGGAATTCCGCTATCCCGCGATCGATGCGCAGCGCATCGAGCTCAGGCTCGACAACCGTTCGCTGGTCGTGGCCGGGCGCTACGACTTCGCGAGCGGATTGGTGGAGGGGACGATGGAGAACACCATTGTTTCCACGCAACCCCTTTTGCTGCTTCCCCAGCCGGTGCTGGATGTGCTCGTGAAAGCCCAGTTGCAGTTTGAATCGCTCCCCTGTTTTTCGCTGGCGTTCGGACCGGCCAAGCCCAAGGGGCTGCTCAATGCCGTCGGCGGCTCGTTCTTGGTCGAAGAGGTGAACTACCGGGAGCTGGAGATCGACCGGCTTGAGGGCAACCTGACCCGCCGCAACGATCGTCTGGATTTGACCGCGCTCTCGGGCACGGTTCTCGGCCAGCGGGAAAAGGCGGAACAATATGGAAGCTGCATGCAAGGCGGTTCCGCAACCGGGTCCGTTTTCTGGGATGCGGCGGCAAACGAATTCGGGGTGAGCGCTACCGGCAGCTTCGATCCCAACCTGTTGATCCGCCCGCTCGACATGGTCCCGATTGCCACCAATGTCATCGACCGCTTCAAGTTTGCCGACCGTCCGCCGCAGATCTCGCTGGAGCTGGGTTCGAACCTGGCGGATTGGAGCACGTTCTATATCGACGTTCAGGCCATGGCCAACGATGCCGCCATCCATGGCGTTCGGTTTTCTTCGGTGAACACCTTCGCCGCCTACAAGAACAAGGTGTTGCGCCTGGATCCGATCGCGGCGATGCAGGGGGTGGACTTCCTCAAGGGATCGACCTCCATCGATTTCGGCAACCATACCGTTGCGTTCGATGCGTTCGGCAGTATGCCGCCTGCGGTGATCGAGGACGTCGCCTATCCGGGCTTCGAGGTTTTCGGCAACAAGATTCTCTGCGGCGGCAACACGCAGATCCGTGCGCGCGGAAAACTGGATTGGAAAACCATGCGCGCGACCGATTTCTCGGCCGAGGTCGAGGCCGACGTACTCGAGATTCCGGTGGCCCGGTTGGAGCGGTTCAAGGCAACCGTCATGGGGAAGGGGCCGCGCATCTTGGTGAAAAATGCCGGCTTCAACCTCTACGGCGGCGAAGGCAGCGGGACGTTTTCCATCCAGCTCGATCCCGCCACCAACACCATGCCCTACACGCTCGAAACCCGGCTCGGCGGCGTCGATTTCCGCTCGTTCCTCTCCTATCTCCGCCCCGAGGTCGAATACACCGTTTCCGGCAACCTCAAGGCAAATGCCGCCATCTCGGCCGACATGAAGCGCGGCTTTTTCGAAGCCGCCAATGGCAAGGGGCGCGTCGAGGTGAAAGACGGCCAGCTGGCCGACCTGCGCTTCTTTAGCGGCTTCTCCCGCCTGATGCGCAACGTTTTTTCCTCCTTCAGCGTTTTTTCCATTACCAAGCTTTCGGGTGGTTTTGAGCTGAAGAATGGGGTGGTCTCTTCGGACGATGCCTATTTCTCGGGCGACTTCATGAACGCCAAGGCCAAAGGAACCTATTCGAACCGCACGGGATTCGATGTCCTGCTCCATACCCAGGTGTTCAGCGACTAGGGGCTGGGCAAGCTGGTCCGGGCGATCACGGACCCGATTTTCAGCATTTTCGAACTCAAGCTCGAGGGCACGCTGGCCGATCCGCAGTGGCGGTTGGAAAAGCTGCCCCGGGCGCAATAGGATTCCGGGACCGCGCAGGAAGATGTAGATGCGAATTGAATCGGTGCAAAACCGCATCTATCTTTTTCCGTGGTAACCGAGAGGGTATGGACGATGGATTTTCTGCATCCTGGATTATGGGCGGCCCTGTTTGGCTGGATGGTTGCCCAGTTCGCAAAGATGGTCAACTGCTTCATCGGGTCGCACCGACTCGACTTCAGCTATATGGTCAGCACGGGCGGCATGCCGAGCGCCCACTCTTCGATGGCGACGGCGCTCGCCACTTCGCTGGGATTGTACGAAGGGTTCGATTCCCCGATCTTCGCCTTGGGCGCCGCGTTTGCCGTCGTGGTGATGTTCGATGCCCAGAGCGTGCGCAAAGCCGCCGGCGAGCAGGCCAAAGTGCTCAACTCGATCGTCGATGAGCTCCTGCACGAGCACCACCTATCCGAAACCAAGCTGAAGGAATTGCTCGGCCATACCCGTCTCGAGGTGTTCATGGGGATGATCACGGGCATTGTCACGGCCATGGCTTCGTTCCGCTTTATCCCCAAAATATAACGCGCCGCGCGTCATCGACGCAGCGGTATCGCTGCTTCAGCGGGCGGCGTGCTCAAGAATGAGAACGGCAGGAATG
>NZ_JBFJYW010000116.1:0-10499 GCF_041622395.1 Pontiella sp.
CCAGACATACTTCAACAGTTGCGAGCGCGTGAACACCTTGCCCGGCGACCGCATCAGATATTCGAGCAACCGGAACTCGCGCGGGGCAAAAAATATTTTTTCATCGCCATACCGCGCCTCGCGAGTCACGAGATTGAGCATCAACGGCCCCGCGTGCAACACGCTGTTGCGGCGGGTTACGGCATTGATGCGCGCCAGCAGTTCGTCGATGAAATAGGGCTTGGTCACATAGTCGTCGGCACCGAGCTCCAGCCCCTCGACGCGCTGGGCGCCCTCCGAAAGCGCCGTCAACAGAATGACCGGTACGGCATTGCCATCCTCCCGCAGCGCCTTCAGGACCGAGAGGCCGTCGCGCCCCGGCAACATGACATCGAGTAGGACAAGGTCGAAATCCCCACTCAAGGCCTTGGCCAAGCCTTCGTTTCCATTATCGGCGATGACGGCCTCATGCCCGCTCTCTTCCAACCCGGCGCAAACGTTGCGCGCAATCTTTTCTTCGTCTTCAACAATCAGGATGTTCATCTCGCATTTCTTCCTTAAGTAAGTGCCCTACGAACCAACGCAGACCGAAGCCATCTAGTGCCGGCGTCAGGTTACGGTTTTTTAACCGACGGGACGCACCTTAGCCGGGACCACCTTAAGATTCCGTTAATCCGGCCAATCAATTTCCCCGCCTTTGGTTGCGGGGAAAAAGACGAGTGAATGCAGGCTTTTTCTCCGGCCTGCGATTGTGACGAATTCGTAATCTTTCTTTATCCAATATTTCGCGATGCCGGTTCGTTCTCTTTCCCATACGGGGCGGAGCGCCCTTGGCGAGAGGCGATCTCTCCGGCTTTCCCCGCCCGTTTAACGACAAAAAACGCAACCAACAAGGAGATCGGCATGAAAACGAAGACATGGCAAATGGCAGGACTGGCAATGGCATTCATCGGCGCGGCATCCATCGCGCAGGCTCAGGGACCGAGCGGAACCCGCCTCAGCCGCGAAGATATGATTAAGAAATACGACACCGACGGCGACGGCGTACTCAGCGAAACCGAACGCGAAACCATGCGCGAAGCCATGAAAAACGAGCGCGGCGGACAAGGCGGCGGGCAAGGCGGCAGACAAGGCGGCGAGCAAGGCGGCAGACAAGGCGGCGAGCAAGGCGGCCCGGGCGGCGTAACCCTTTCCGCAGCGGAAACCATCGCGAAATACGACACGGATGCCGATGGCAAGCTTGACGCAACCGAACTCGAAACCCTCATGAAAGCAGAGCAAGAGTCCCGTTCGCGCGGACGTGGCGCCCGTGGCGGACAGGATATGCAGCAGGGTCAGCGCGGCAGTGGCCGTGGCGGACAACAGGGCGGCGGATCCACCCGGGAAGAAATGATCAAGAAATACGACAAGGACGGCGACGGCGTACTCAACGACGAAGAGCGCGCAGCCCTTCGTGCGGATATGCAGAACCGCTCCAGATAACCAACAAAACTATCACGGGATCGTTTATTCGATCTACGGTGCGCGGAAAAATCCTTCCCCCGCGCACCGTTTTTTTTTGTGCTCATCAACTCCACCGATTCGCGCTCATTCCGTCAATAAAAACGGGGATAGCAACACCCCTTCGTATCCGTTGCGCCTTTGCGGGGAAAAAGGACGACTCATGAAATATCCGGGTTAGCCGGTCGCCACGTGTTTTTCCGTGGCTCAAATCCGCTTCAAGGCTGAATGGTTTTATGGGGAAAGCGGCCACTTGAAGCCAAACGACGCGTCCCATGCGCGGGAACGGAGCGTCCGGCCCGGCCGATCAATCGGCAATGGATAAACCTAACCCGGCGGAGCCGCAACCAAAAGCAACTCATACGAACAATCAATGACCGCAAAGACACGGAGACGCCTAGGGGACTCGTACTTGCCGTATTTCAACCGTTTCTTCTCCCCAAGATCAAAGGATCCTCTTCGTTGCGCCTTCGCGGTCAAAAAAATCCATTGTAAACATGATGGGATTGGAACAGAGAGGGACTAAAAACGAAAAGCGGTGCGCCATGCGCACCGCTTCCGGGAAACGTATGATACCGACGGCTAGCGACTCCGCCCGCCGGACGAACTACTGCCGGAAGAACCGCTGCTTCGCGACGTGCTGCTACTGCTGCGCGTAGAGCTGGACGAGCCGCCACTGTTCCGGGAGCCGGACTGTCCGCCCTGCTGCCGCGAATCGTCACCGCCGCTCATGCGCTGTGCGATCGCCGCGCGCTGTTCGGGCGTCATCGAACGCATCATGTTGCGCAGGTCGTTGAACATCAGTCCTTGGGCGGGTTGCGCCGTGACCGTGACGGAGGTTGCATTCGCGGTCTGCGTTCCGCCGCCCGCCGTTTCGACCGCCAGCGTGCCTTGGCCGTAGCCGGCTTCCGCGTTGTCGGCCACGTGCTTGGCCGGCACATAATCCACCTCGTAGGTTTCCACTTCCCCGGTCACGAAATGCTCGACCGTCAGGCCTTTCATGGTGATCTCCTTCACATCCCATTCGTTCAGGAAATCGACGATGCTCTTGCGCGGGTCGCGCGGGTCGGTGATCCGCTTGAGCACCTCGCTGACATTGTCCTGCCAAATCCGCAGGTTGACGCTCGGCCGCGACTTGAGCGACAGCACCACGCTGCACTTTTCGCCGACATAAACGCCTTTGACCAAGAGATCGGAAAAGCTCTTCGCGCCGGAGGCCTTGCGGGTCTTCGAAAAGAGGTGCTTTTCGAGCACGACATCCATCGAGGGCACATCGCTTTTCAACTGCGGTTGCTGCGGCGACCGCGCGTTGTACATGGCTTGGTTGCTTTCAATCTTCACCCCGACCGGCTTGTTTACGGCCACGCCGACCGAAATCGCCCCGAGAACACAGAGCCCGCCGACCGCCGGAAGCGCATATTTAGACATATTCAAAATCATTTTTCGCCTCCTTCCTGGCAAATGATCTGGATGGAAAGGTCCACCCGCAACGTAGGCTCCGAGTCGTCGGTCGTCGAGGTGAACCGGCTTCGACGGCCGCGACTGCGGCGTTCCTCGATCGAAAAGTTTTCGATCAGAATCAACGGACGGTAGGTCTCGATGCGGTGGATGAACTTGAGGATTTCCGCATAGCGCCCCTCGCCCCTGACGGAGAGGTTCATCTGGTTGGAGGCATCGCCGACCGCCGACCGGCCGGCGGTGGTTTGCAGGTTGAGGTCGGGGCCCAGCTCATTGAACAGCTTGATCATGGCGGTCTGCGTCAGGATCTGGTTTTCGATCGGCGGAAACAGCAGATCGTCGGCCTCGCGCAACGCCGTGCGCAACGCCTGATGCTCGTCGGAGATGATCCCCTCGTCGAGGTAGAGTCCATCGAGACTGTTCAGCATCAGCATTTCGTCTTCCAGCATTTGGCGTTGCTCCTCCCGGTAGGCGGCGGCCTTTTTCGTGGCGGGATAAACCACCAGCCCCAGGAACAGCACCGTTGCCCCGATCACCAGATAGAGCCGCTCGCGTCGCGACATTCGTAAAAACATCTTCTTCATCCCGCTATCTCCTCAATCTTGCCGTCATCGAAAATTCATAGTAGCCATCGCGCTCCGTACCGATGTCGGACGCATTGATGGTCGCAACGAAAGGCAGCGCCATCACCAATTCCGGCAGCGCGTCGGGTTTTTTGGAACTGCCCTTCAAAACGATATCGTCGCGACCGCACGAGATCTCCTGCAGATAGGTATCCTCCGGGAGCGCGTCGGAAAGCGTTTTGAGCACTTCCATGGTTCCGGTGCTCGAGCTGCAGACCTTGGCCAGCTGCTCCAACTGCCGATGGTAGATTTTGTTTTTTTCCTTCATGGCCTGGATCGGAGCGGTATCGCGGCGCAACTGCTGCAGCGAGCGCCCGACCTTGCGGCGCTCCAGCGCCGGGGCCCCGATGCGGAAGGCATAGGTGGCCAGCAGTTCGCAAACCAACAGCAGGCAGAGGACGTAGAGCGCCACGGTGCGTTTGTTGATCGGCACCTTGCGGTGCCGGTCTTCCAGCAAATTCATGGAGGGCGGCGCCTCCGCCGTCGCCGCGAGCAGCGAATCGATGAACGGCAATTGATCCTCCCCCGCCATCGAAGCGAGCGCCTCGGGCAGTTCGATCCGCCGCACATGCAGGCCGAAGGCCGTGCCCAAATCCTCGCCGAATCCTTCGACCACGCAGGGGCCGCCGATGAGAATCCGCGAAACCCCTTCGCTGCCCAGCCACGCCTTGTTGCGCGCCATCATTTGGCGGGCGGCGGTCAGCACGCGTTCTTGAACGTCGTTGCTGCGGGGAATCGACTGCGACCCCTGCAACATGCCCTCGCCGTAGAGGCAAAGCTCCACGTGCCGCTCGTCGACCAGCACCAGCAGGCCCGGCATACCCGCGAGTTGCGGGGCCACCAGCGAGGCGAACGAAACGGCCTCGTCCACCGGAACCCCGGCTTCCTCGAAGCGCTCCACCAGCCCGCGCACCTCCGGCGATCGGGCCGCCACCAGGTCGAGCACCGCCTGCTTGCCGTCGGGCGATTCCGCCACCGCCCAGGCCAGCAGCCGCTCATCTTCCGCGAACGGCACGTGGCGCGTGGCTTCGTTGCGGACCATGCCCGCCATTTCATCCATCACCACCACCGGGTAGCGCAGGGTACGCTGCATCGCCATGTCGCGCGGGACAACCAACGTCACCCGCCCCGGCGTCTTCCCGGTCGAGGCCATCAGTCCGGCCACCGCCTCGAACACCGCTTCGTCGCGCGGCAACCGCTCCGTCAACTTGATCTGCGCGCCCAGCATGCTTCGATCCACGAACACCACATCGACCGCGTCGTCGTGGAACAGAATGCACATGTTTGCTTTATTGTTCATACTACCCATCCGTTCTCTTCATTGTTTTCAATCATCTTCCGGCACACTGTAGGCGAGCACCCGTTCAACCATTTCGCGCGGCGCATTGCCCATCATGTCGTCGATTTCATACGCGTCCTCTTCGTCGGCCAACTTCAGGCGAATCAGGACGAAGCGTTCGGCGCGCACGGGGGCCGCAACCGCGTCATCGCCCAAAAGCGACCCGGCATCGTCCTCGGCCTCCTCCTCGATGCGGCCGCTGGCCAGCAGATACAATTGGTCCGGCAACTCATCGACCTTGTTGTATTCGAGTTCCTCGTCTTCGTCGTAATCATCGTCCGCCGGCATCGCGCCCGACAGGATATACTCGGCCGAAGCGCGCCCGGCGGGGCTGTGGTCGCCGATCAGGTAGCGCAAGATGCCGCCACCCCAGAGCATGCCGTCGTCGGTGCGCAGCGGGTAGCCGTCGCCATAAAACATTTCGCGCGTCACGCCGTAGACCATCAGCAGCTCCTCGAAGGAATCGAAGTCGCCGTTCTTCACGTGGCGCGGCGGGTCGAGATCCTGATAGTCGTCCTCCTCCATGCCGCTGGCCAAGGCAAGGTCGTCGCTGTCGGTCCAGTCGATGATGCAGTCGACCAGAGTGGTGCGCTCCTCGCCCTCGTCCATTTCGCAGGCGACTTCCAGCAGGCGGTGCCACGCGTTTTCGTCCAGATCGTTCGGATCGAGCGCCGACGGCACATGCACCAGCCGGTAGGAAAGAATGCCGCGCCCCAGCGGCACGCCGTCGCGGTAGTACTGCATCTCCTCGATTTCCGATTCATAGTCCTCGGTGCCCGAAATCAAATAGGCGTCGCCATAGCTGTTGGCATAGAGCGATCCGCCGCGCGATAGCTCCAGCCGCGCCAACTCGAAGGCGCTGCGGGCCAGCTGGGTATTGATCGCCTCTTCATAGTGCCCGCCGGCGGCCTTCAGCTCGTTCTTCATGTCGGCGGCGAAATCCGCCACCAGGAACGAAAGCACCACCGCCACCGCCAACACCAAAAGAAGGGCGGATCCCGCTTTGGGGTTGTCCACAGATGGACACAGAAGGTCGCGGATGCCTGGCCGCACCGTTTCTATTTCCATTCTGCGAAGATCTGCGTTCATTTGCGGGGTCCTAAATTCCGTTTCTCCGGACGGCATAGTCGAAGACCAGCGTCTCGGCATCCATCTTCGGGAGCTTGATTTCCATCTCGATATAGTCGGGCACTTCGAGGGCATAGTCGCCTTCGACCTCGTCCTCTTCGAGCTCGAGCGGCTCGGGCTCGCCGGTCATATCGGTCTCGTCGAGTTGCCAATGGGAGAAGCGGATCGACTCCACCTCTTTCAGCAGGCATTCCTCGCGGGTCGGCAGCACCGCCACCTCGCCGAACATCGCGTTGTCGCCCCAATCCTCGCCGACCGGGTTGTCGATGCCGTTGAGGAACGAAACATCGGTCAGCCAGAGGCTCGGCGCATCGGTTTTCTCGTCATACCGCACCTCCAGCAGCACCCAGTGCATGCACCCGTCGCGCTCGGCCGAAAGGAACGGGCGGTCCAGGCAAAAGCCCAAGGCCTCCGCTTCGCCGCGGTAGCGGTAGTCGCCCTCCGCCGAATCGTAGGCGCCGTCCTCTTCCAAATAGTTGATCTCCTCCTGCGAAAGCTGGAGCGCACGGGCATCGCGCAGCGCCTCGCCCAGCACCAGCTCCAACGACCGCATCCGCGTCAGGTTGTCGAGCGCCGCCGTGGCCTGGTCGATCGATCCAATCGCGTTGCGCAACACGCCGCCGACCGCCATGCACAGGATGCCCACCACCACCAGCGTCACCAGCAGCTCCAGCAGGGTGAAGCCCCCGTTCCGGCGAAGGTCGGCGCTTTCGCGCCGCGCTCTACCGCGAGGCCGCGCCCCCGCGCTTCCCAATGGATCAATCCTCCTCATAAAGCCCAATCCCTTGGAGCGCCACGTGGTTCTTGCGCTCGCCGCCGGTGTCGTTGCTCCACGAAACCGTAACCTCCAGCCGATACGGGAAGGTGCCGTCCGACAGGCTCTCGTCGCTGGAATCCATGCCCGGCAGATCGTCGACGTCCATCGCCCAGACCTCCGTTTGCCAGGCATAGCGCCCCGCCTCGCCGGAGCTCTCCGCGTCGGGCTCGTAGGTGTAGCGCCGCAGGCTATCCATCTCGCGCATGGCGATCCGCACCGCCAAGGCGTGGTCCTTCGTGTAGTTGATGTCGCGCAAGTGATGCCCCAGCGCCGAGAGCAGCCCGGTCACGCCGATCGAAAAAACCACCAGCGCCACGAGAACTTCGAGCAAGGAAAAGCCGGACCGCCTAGTCATCGCCGGCCTCCTTGGCGCGTTGCGCGGTGACCCGCCCGGTCAAAACGTCGGCGGCGAACTCATAGCGGACGCCACCTTTCGAGAGGCCGACTCCGCCGCCGTCGCTGCCGCCGAAATGGGCGAACGCGACGGCCAGCACATTGGTGCTTTCTTTATCGGGCTCGTCCCCCGTCAGGACATCGATCGCGATTTCTTCGTCGAGGACGATCGACTTGCCCCCGAAATCGCCGGCGAAGAAGAGCTCCTTGGTCTGGGGGTTCACGCGGATTTCGGTGCGGACCTTTTGCGCCATGGCGGTGGCGCGCGCCTCGGCCATCAGCTTCATGACGCTCCGCCCCTGCTTGCGCAGGGCATATTTCGGGGACGTCATCGATTCAATGGTTGGAATGCCAATGCCCGCGAGCACCGAAATGATCACGATGACCACCAGCAACTCGACGAGGGTAAACCCCGCCTTCGCTGCTGGATACGTGGTGCAAGATGCTGGGCCGTCCTTCGGCATGCGGCATTCCTTGTTCGCGATTCGTTTATTCGTCCAAGCTGGACAGATCGGCGTTGAAGCCTTCGCCGCCCTCGACGCCGTCGGCGCCGAGGCAGACGAGTTCATAGTCGCCGCCGTCGGACGCCGGAACTTTGAGGACATAATCGTTGCCCCACGGATCGCGGATATCCTTGGACTTGCGCATGTAGGGTCCGCCCCAGGAGCCGTCGTCCTCGTCCGGCGTGGAGACCAGCGCGGCGAGCCCGTCCTCTTCGGCGGGATAGCGGCCCATGTCGAGCTTGTAGCGTTCGAGCGCGGTTTCGAGCTGGCTGAACGAGGTCCGCGCCGCCTGGACGCGCGCCTTGTCGGGCTCTTTGCGGAACGTTTGCATCGAGATGGTTCCGATCACCATCAGGATCACGATCACCACCAAGAGTTCCACCAAGGTGAAACCGGATTTGCGCTGTTTTCTTTTCTTCTGATTCATGACTGCCTCCTGTTCAAACACTGTTTTTTTAGCCCGTCGACGTGCTCATGGCCATGATGCCCTGCATCATGCCGACAACGATGAAGCCGACGATGATGGCGAGAACGACGATGAAAGCCGGTTCGAGTACGCTGACGAAACGGTCGGTGCTGGCCGACACCTTTTCCTCGTAGCGGTCGGCCACCTTGTCGAGCATGGTGCCGAGTTCGCCGGAATCCTCGCCCATCGAGACCATGCGCGCGGCGAGTTCGGGAAAGAGCGGATCGGCCTGCAGCACGGGGCCCATCGGCTTGCCGCCCTGCACCTGCTCGTAGACGTGGCGCATCAGCTTTTGCAGCGCGGCGTTGCCGAGCGTTCCGCCCGTGATGGAGATGGCCTGCAGGATCGGCACCTGCCCTTCGAGCAACGCGCTGAGCATGCGGCAGAAGCGGCTGGTCTCGGCCTCGGCCAACAGCCCGCCGAGGATCGGCGTGCGCAGCACCTTGGTGCCCCAGGCCACCCGCCCTTCCTCGTTGCGCGTCCAGAACTTGAACGCGCCGACCGCCGCCATAACCAGCAGCGGTCCGAGCCACCAGTATTCGCGGGAAAAACCGCTGATGCCGATCAACGCGCGCGTCGAGGCCGGCAGCATTTCGCCGGACTCGTCGAACATTTCGATCAGCTTCGGGATGACGAGAACCATCATGATGGCCACCACGACCACGCCCATGACGAGGAGCAGCGAGGGATAGATCAGGGCGGTAACCACCTTCGAACGCACTTTCTGCCGCCGCTCCAGCAGGGCCGCGATGCGCCGCATGATCAGATCGAGCGAGCCGGAGGCTTCGCCGCCGCGCACCATGTTGGAATAGAAGCGTTCGAACACCTTCGGATGCCGCGACAAAGCGTCGGCGAACGAGGCGCCGCCGGTCACGTCTTTCCACACCTCGGTGAGCACCTCCTTGAACCGCGGGTGCGGGCAGAGGTCGGCCTGGGTCTTGAGCGCCTGTTCGAGCGGGATCTTGGCGTCGAGCAACGCGGAGGTCTCGGACGAAAACTCCATCAGCTGCTGCGTGGTGATCCGCTTGCCGAACGAGGAGCCGCCGCCGGCGTTGCCTTCGACGGCATCGGCGGGCACCACCTTGAGGACCACGAGGTGCTGCCGCTGGAGCTGCTGAATGGCGCGCGTCTCGGTCGGGGCTTCGATGAACCCGGTGCGGCTCTCGCCGGCCGCGGTCACGGCTTTGTAGGAAAACTTGATCATGACGCTATGCCCATTGCGTTACCCGGCGGACTTCCTCGACGGTGCTGGTCCCCTCGACCATCGCCTGCCAGCCGCACTCGCGCAGCAGCCGGGTGCCGTTGCGCTTCGCCATCGCGCGGATCGGCCCCGCTTCGGGCGATTTCTGGATCAGCTCGCGCATCTCGTCGTTGGCGCCCATCAGTTCGTAGAGGCCGACGCGGCCATAGAACCCGGTGCCGTCGCAGTGCTCGCAACCGCGGCCGCGCTTGAAGGTGTATTCCGGATCGACGGCTTCGGGGAAGTCGGCCAGGTGCGCGCGGGTAAGGGTGTAGGCCTCGGCGCACTTGGGACAGACGCGGCGGCAGAGCCGCTGCGCCAGCGCGCCCGTGAGCGCGGAGGCGATCAGGTAGGACTCGACCCCCATGTCGGCCAGGCGGGCGATGCTGCCGGCGGCGTCGTTGGTGTGCAGCGTCGAGAGCACCATGTGCCCGGTGAGCGAGGCCTGGATGGCGATGTCGGCGGTTTCGGCATCGCGGATTTCACCGACCATGACGATGTCGGGGTCCTGGCGCACGATGGAGCGCAGGCCGTTGGCGAAGGTCATGCCGATCTTGGGGTTCATCTGGATCTGGTTGATGCCCGGCAAGCGGATTTCGACCGGATCCTCGATGGTGATGATCTTGACCTTTTCGGAGTTCAGGTGCGTGAGGGCGGTATGCAGCGTGGTGGTTTTGCCGCTGCCCGTCGGGCCCGTCACGAGAATGAAGCCCTGCGGTTGCTCGACCATGTGGACGAACTGCGCGCGTTCGCGATCCGGCATGCCGAGGCTTGAAAAATCCAACTCGACCTGCTGCTGGTTGAGCAGGCGGATGACGATGTTTTCGCCGTAGATGGTCGGCGTGACGGCCACGCGCATATCGAGGTCGAAGCCCTGGATCTGCATCTTGATGCGGCCGTCCTGCGGGATGCGGCGTTCGGCGATATCGAGCTTGGCCAGCAACTTGATGCGCGAGGTGACGGCGGCGTGGTGCTTCTTGTCGATCGACTCCGTTTCGTGCAGCACGCCATCGACGCGGTAGCGGACGCGCAGGTTGTATTCGCCGACTTCGA
>NZ_JBFJYW010000117.1:0-10485 GCF_041622395.1 Pontiella sp.
ACGCGAAGCAGTCCGATGCCCAGTAGCACGACGATCGCGCCGTTCGTTCTTCTCCAAAAATCAATCACCATCGGTTTCCATCTCCCTGACAAATCCCGACAACCTAGTGAATCGAAATTGGCACTTCAAGTGCCTAACGTCTTTTTTGCGTTCATCAAGAAACCGTCGTGCCCCGTGGGCGGGAAATGCCCCCCTGTCCCGTGGCGGGCGACCTGCCGGAAAAAGAGACGGAGCGCCCGCTCGACTTGCCACCGCCGCTCCTATAGTTTTCGGCGCTATGTTAAATTTCTTAAGAGGAACAGGGATAAGGATGTTGAAGGCAAAAGGCCCCATGGCGGTCATGCTGGTGATGGGCGGCTTGGGGCTTGCGCGCGGCGAGACTTCCGCGCCGCTTTACATCGGAAATCAAAATCCATTTGTTTTGATCTACGGGGTGCCGAAACCGGAGTCCGGCGCCCTGACCCCGAAGAATAAACTGAATGCGGCTTTCATCTACAACGTTTCGAACAATGCGCTCTACCAGGATGCCGAAAACGGCGAATCGATCATCTGGGATGGGGAAACCGCAACCTACACCATGAAGCTTCGGTACGGGGTGTCGGACTGGCTCGAAGTCGGTCTCGACCTGCCGTACGTCCAGCACGGCGGCGGTTATTTGGATTCAACGATTCGCAAGTTCCATTCAACGCTGGGGTATTCCAATGGGCGGCAGAAGGAGTTCGAGAAAAACCAAATCCACTTCCTGGTGGCCGACCAAGGCGACGTGCTCTACGAAACACTCGAGAGCAGCCAGGGCTTAGGCGACATCCGTCTGACGGCGGGCGTGCCGTTGCTGGCGAGCGGGTTGAGCGACGGCCGCCATCTCGCCGCCCGATCGGTGCTGAAGCTGCCAACGGGGGAGTCGGAAGACCTGCTCGGAAGCGGCGGAACCGATGTTTCGCTCGGGCTGGCCTACAGCGACACCCGGTTGCTCGCGTCCATGAACATCGCGTTGGGTGCAAACGTGGGCGCGGTTTATCTGGGCAACTCCGACGTTCTGGCCGGCAAGCAGAACCATCTGGTGGGATATGGCGGGGCATCCATGAACTGGCGGGCCCGGAACTGGCTCGCGCTGAACCTGCAACTCGACCTGCAGAGTGCGGCCTACGACAGCGAGCTGATCCAGCTGGGCTCTTCGCTTCAACTACTCGCCGGCGCCGCGCTCCGCCTGCCCGGCGATGTGATGCTCGACGTGGGGATTTCCGAGCAGCTCACGACGGATGCAACCCCGGACGTCGGCTTTTATCTGATGCTCGGGCATTTGTTCTAGCATTGCCCGCCGCCGGTTCGATACCTTCTCCGGATGTTCAAGAACAAACGCCTTCTATTGATTACGCTCGCCCTGGTGCTGGCCGCGGTCGTCGTGCTGGGCATGAAGATCGGCTACCCCCTTCACCGCCTGACCGCGTTCGTCCTGCTCGGGCTCGGCTGGATTCCGTTGGTGGTTTCCTACCGCATCAACCGCCGCCTGTTGCGCGTTCAAAAACACCGACTCAAGAAAAAGGCCCGCCCGTTGTTGCCGCACGCCGTTGTTGCGTTGATCCTGCTGGCGGCTTTCTACGTGACGTGGGCCCTCTTCCCGGTCGAGCGCAGTCCGTTGGCGGGGATGTCCCCCGCGGCGCTGCGCGGCGAGATCGCATCCGATTTCTCCAGCTATCTGATGCTGCGCAAGACCGCCGACGACTTCGTGGACACCTTCCGGGCCAACGGCCTGCTGACGCGCCGGCTGGACGGGCTTTCGCGGGCCGACCGCGCCACCATCCGGTCCCTCTGGCGCGACGGGGCCATGGCCTTCCTGGAGTTCGATTTGCTCAAGGGCAAATACCGCGGCTTCCACCAAGTCGACTATGTGGCGGAGCCGCAGCTGCATGCCGATGCCTTCCTGCTGGCCTACATGGCTTATATTGCCCAATACAACGCCTGCATGCAGATCGTCGAACTCGTCGGCGACAACGCCTTCATGGAAACGCTGCTGAACGAAGAGGGCGAGGGGATTCCGGCCGACAGCTACTTCTTCATGAAGCAGCGCCTTACCAACCCCAATGTCGTGCTACGCCTCAATGCCGCCGCAGCCTACTATGAGCTGGTCAAGCAGGACTGCACCTTCGCCCCCCTGGTGGTCGCCGACTTCCTCGTGCGCCGCAAAACCTTCGTTCAATCGCTGGGCGCCAACGCCGACCTCTTCATCGAGAATCCGCTGGCCATCCTGGAGCGCGCGGCGTTCGAGACCGTCCTGCCGGTGCAGAAAAACGTGGCGCTGCAAATGAGCCATATCCGCACGGCCTCGCGCGACTATCTCATCACCCCCGAAATCCTGGCCAGGCATCTGCCCGAACTGGAGCCGGGCGACATCCTGATCCAGCGGCGCAACTGGCACATGACCAACATCGGGATTCCCGGGTTCTGGCCGCACGTCGCCCTCTATGTCGGCACCCCCGATGAGGTGAATGCCTGTTTTGCCGAACTCGGCTTCCAGCCGATGGAAACCATCAAGGCCCTCTATCCCGAGGCATACGCCTCGCTATCCGGCAACTTTTCCGATGGCTTTCCCGTCCGGGTGGTCGAGGCCATTCGCCCGGGTGTCGTCTTCCAATCGCTGGAGACCAGTGCCCGGTGCGACTATCTGGGCGTCATCCGGCCGAATCTCACCAAGGCCGAAAAATTCAAGGCGTTGCTCGGGGCCTTTTCCCATGCGGGGAAACCCTACGACCTCAATTTCGATTTCACCACCGACAACCTGCTGGTCTGCTCGGAGCTGGTCTACAAGGCCTACCGGGTCGGCGGCGAATTGCCGCTGGTTCCCGAGGTGATCAACGGTCGCCGCCTGCTGCCACCCAACCGCCTGGCCGAGCAGGCCGTCGAATCGATGGGCGAGGGGAAGGCCTTTTCCTTCGTCCTGTTCCTCGATGCCGTCGAAAAGTCCGATGTGGTGATCGAGCGGGATACCGAAGCCTTCAAGGCCAGCTGGCAACGCCCGAAATGGGATGTGATGCAGGACTAAACCTCGTCGAGCTTGATCGCGGCGAGGATTTTGCGGTCGGCGGCGCCGAGGCGACCGCTTTCGAGATAGTGCCGGATCACATCGTAGGCGGCCCGGGCCTCTTCCAGCCGTTGCTCCAGCCCTCCGAGGTCGACTTTTGCGAGATCGCTATCTTCCATCACCTCGACCAGATGCCAGCCGCCCAGGGCCCGCTGTCCCACATGATCCATCAGCTTGCCCAGCACCCGGGCGGCCAGGCGCGCCTCTTCGTCGGAAAGGCGCGCCAGCAGTTCGTCGCAGAAAAATTCATAGCAGATCGGGGGGCGGCCGTACTCCAGCGAGCAACCGTGCAGGTCGAGCCACCCGTAACGCTCGTCCATATCGGCGGCTTTTAAGCCCTGTCGCTCAAGGAGTTTGGCCAAAAAAGCGCTGTCGCGGGCCTCTTCGCAAATGTCCGCCCGGCAGCAGCAGGCCGTGCACAGGCCGCAGGTTTCGCTGAACAGTTGCGTCATGAGTCCTCGAATGTTGGTCTCGAGTTCGGAATAAGGGTTCAGAATATCGTTGATGGTTTCCATAGCGGGCTATATATCCATTGAGCAGGGGGGCGCGTGAAAGCATATTCGGACAAAAATATACAAATCGGCAAAGTTTCGGTTTTCTTCGGGCTCGATTCATGTATGGTGTTTGGATCTTTTTTGTCGAATCAGTGTATTTGAGGTTGGATAGCCTAAACGGAAGCCGGATAGAAGCGAGGGGTCGTTGATATGAAGAAAAAAGTCGTCGGTAAAAGCAAAGGTGTGGTTAAGGGTGCGCCCAGTGGTTTCGTGGTCAGTTTGCTGGTGCATGCCGCGGCTTTGATGCTGGCGGGTTTGTTGGTGGTCTTCACCGTGTCCCAGAAGGAAGAGCAGAAATTCGAACCGCCGGCGCCCGTGGAACGCCCGAAGATGAAGCTCAAGAAGCCCAAGGTGAAGGTCAAGAAATCGGCCAAGCCCAAGCCGACCACCCGCATCGTCACCAAGGTGCAGAAAGCCACCATGCCCGATATCCAGCTCCCCGAAATGAGCGGCATGGCCGATGGCATGGTCAGGGGCATCGAAGGGTTCGATCTGGTCGTCGATCTGGGGGACGCCAACGTATTCGGAGCGGCCAAATCCATCGGGAACGACTTTGAAGGCGAAGTGTACTCCCTGTTGCACGACCGCCGCGGCGGGACCATGTCCATGGACGGGGACCAATTCCGCGAAATCCTGCGCAAGTATGTGCTGAGCGGGTGGAAGAGCAGTGTCCTCTCGCGCTTCTATCGCTCGCCGGAAAAACGCTACGCGACCAACATCATGGTTCCCCCCATTCCCACGGCGCTGGCCCCGGGCGTTTTCGGGGTGCCGGAACTGGAAGATTACTACCTCTTCATCAAATACGAAGGCAAACTCGTCCATAAGACCGATATCAAATTCCGTTTCTGGGGGATTGGCGACGCCTATATTTTCGTCAACGTCGATGGCAAGGAAGTGTTGCTGAGTGCCTGGAACGCCCACTATAGCTATTTCGATTGGTGGTCCAGCTCGGCCAGTGGCGACCGCACCCACGTTCTCGGCAACCAACGCATGGTGGGGGGCGACTGGATCGAACTCAAGGCGGGGCAACCACTGGATATGAAGGTACTGTTCGGAGAGTGGCATGGCGGCCAGGTTTCGGGCATGTTGCTGGTCGAAGTCGAAGGGGTCGAATACCCGCGCAACAGCCGCGGCGCGCCCTTGTATCCCGTGTTCAAGACCGAGGAGCTCACGTGGGATAGCATCACCGAAATCTCGCGCTTCCTCACTGACAATCAATGTTCGCTCACCACCGGCCCCGTATTCAACGACTTCTATGAGCCGCCGTCGCCGGATTCGGAAACCAATCTGGTTGCCGATGCCGAGACCCCGGTCGCGCCGCAGCCCGAACCCAAAGTCGAAGAATCCCCCATTCGTCTGTGGAAGTTTAAAGACGGCAAAGACGTGGAAGCGGAGCTCATGACGGTCATGGGGAACCAGGTGGTCTTGAAAAACGCCAGGGGCAAGCAGGTCAAGGTGCCGATCGATTCGCTCACGGAGGAAGATCTCTCGTATATCTGGCTCTCGACGCCTCCCACACTGGACATCAACTTCGAGAAGACCACGCAAGTTCGCCAGTTCGGCGATACGCAAAGTGGAGCGGCTCCGCCGGTACGCGGCAACTTCATGACCTTCTCCACCCAGATCGAGCAAACCTCGTCCCTCCCCTATGGGTTTGGGTTGCAGGCCGAATTCTTTGCCATTGGCTCCGAAATCGGCGGCAACAAGCGCATGCTGCTCGACTATCAGAAGTCCGATTTCACCTTGGTGAAAGCGAAGAAGTTCAAGCACTCCTTCAAGGGGAGCAAGGTCGAACTGATCGACTATACGCTCAACGGAGAGCGGAAAGGCAAGAAGTACGATACGTTCCTCGTGGTCGTCACCGACAGCCGCGGCAAGATCATCGCCTACAAGACGCCGAGCGAAACTCTCTACGAAAACCTCGATAAACTGCGCAACATCAAGGTCGGCTGGTATTTCGACCGGGACGTTAACCGGTGCCTGCCCACACCGCCGCAGGAATACTCCAGCCCCGGGCAAAACTAGACGCAATCAACTCCGGCAACCCGGCCTGAGCCGGGTTGCCATTTGCCGGTCCATCCTGCGCCTTGGGGCAGGGGGGCGGCTTTCCTGCGGAATCGGCCTCGGCGGATTGCAAGGGAACCCAAACCATCATCTGAAGGTTTCGCCATGGCGGAACGGAGGAAATCGAAATGGAAAAACGACTCGGCTTTGTTGGCCTGATCATCGAAGACCGCGAACATAACGCGGCCACCGTCAACGCCCTGTTGTCCGAATTCGGCGACATGATCCTGGCCCGCACCGGCGTCCCGTGCCCCAAGCGCAACTGCTCCGCCATCACCCTCGTCATCGACGCATCGACCGACGAACTCGGCTCGCTTACGGGCAAGCTGGGGCGAATTTCCGGCGTTTCCGTCAAATCCATGCTGAGCAAAGTTTCCAATCCTTGACCCGGCTCAATTTTATCTGCGTTCAACGGCGTAATCTGCGGACACTCTTATGAACACGCGAACCGAAAAAGATTTTTTAGGCGATGTGGAACTCCCTGCCGACGCGCCCTACGGCATCCACACCGCGCGGGCGTTGGCAAACTTCCCGATTCCCGCAAGTCCGCCCGTCCCCGCATCGCTCGTGGCCGCGCTCGCCCAGGTGAAGAAAGCCTGCGCGCTGGCCAACCGGGAGCTCGGCTTCCTCGCGCCGGAAAAGGCCGCCGCCATCGTCTACGCCTGCGAGAAGATCCAGGCATCGAACATCGCGCATCCCCCTTTGCCGGCCCTCCAGGGCGGTGCCGGAACCAGCACCAACATGATGCTCAACGAACTCATCGGGATCGACGCGGGGGCCCATCCCATCGAAGAGGTCAACCTGCACCAGTCCACCAACGACGTCTATCCGACCGCCGTGAAGGTGGCCGCCATCAACGGTTTGCGCGCGCTTGCCGAAAAGGTGGAAGCGCTGCAGGGGACCTTCCAGCGGCTGGAAAACAAGTTCGCCCACATCCCGACCCTCGGCAAAACCGAAATGGTCGACGCCGTACCGCTAACGCTCGGCGCCGAATTCGGCGCCTTTGCCGAAGCCTTCGCACGCGACCGCTGGCGCACCTTCAAATGCGAGGAGCGCCTGCGCGTGGTGAACCTCGGCGGCACCGCCGTCGGGACCGGGCTGACGGCACCGCGCAGCTATATTTTCCACGTCACCGACAAGTTGCGCGAGGTTACCGGAATCGGGCTCAGCCGCGGCGAAAACCTGGTCGACCAAACCGCCAACGCCGACGCCTTCGTCGAAGTTTCCGGCATCATGAAAGCCTGCGCGGCCAACCTGCTGAAGATTTGCGGCGACCTGCGCCTGCTGCACATGAACCGCAAGATCAAGCTACCCGCCGTGCAGGCCGGCTCTTCGATCATGCCCGGCAAGGTCAACCCGGTCATTCTCGAAAGCGTCATGCAGATCGGCATCAAGGTGCAGGCCAACGATTTCATCGTGACCGAGTGCGCGTCGCGCGGCAGCTTGCAGATCAACGAATTCATGCCGTTGCTCGCTTCGGCTTTGCTCGAATCGATGGAGCTGCTCGGGGCCGCCTGCGGAATGCTCGCCAAGCATGCCGAGGGCATCGCCGCCGACGAGGCCGAATGCGAACGGCAGTTCAATTCCTCCGTCGAGATCGTCACCGCCTTTCTCCCCGCCATTGGCTACGAAAAGGCCACGGAGCTGGCTCAAAAATTCAAGGATCGGACCGATCCGGCGGATCGGACCGATTTCAAACGCTTTCTCGTCCAGGAACTGGGCGAAGCGCTCGTTACCCGAACCCTTTCACCCCAAAACCTGATGGCCCTCGGACACCGCTAATGCAAAAGACCCCCAAAAGCCTACGACTGCACATCGCCTTGTTCGGACGGACCAACGTCGGGAAATCCAGTTTCCTGAACTTGGTGGCCGGGCAGGATGTTTCCATCGTTTCCGAGCAGGCCGGAACCACGACCGACGTGGTGGAAAAGCCGATGGAGCTGTTGCCGATCGGCCCGGTGGTCTTCCTCGACACCGCGGGCATCGACGATACCACCGCCCTCGGCGAAAAGCGCATCGACCGCACCGAACGCGTCTTCGATCGCGCCGACGTGATTTTGCTGCTGCACGAGGGGAGCGAATCCACCGAATTTGAACAACGCGTCGAAGCCAAGGCCGCGGAAAAGAAGATTCCGGTGGTGAAGGTTTTCAACAAATCGGATTTATATGACGTATCCGACCCTTCGGTATTATCGGTCAATTCGGCGGACATGGGTTCAAGGGACAAGGTGTTGGCCGCGCTCAAGGCCGAGTTGCTGCGCGTCTGCCCCGATGAATTCATTGCACCGCCGCCGCTGATGGGCGATCTCGTGAAGCCGGGCGGGCTGGCGATGCTGATCGTGCCGATCGACCTCCAGGCGCCGAAGGGGCGCCTGATCCTGCCGCAGGTGCAGACCATCCGCGACGCGCTCGACAACGATGCCGCGTCACTGATCTGCAAAGAGCGCGAATACGCCCACATGCTTTCCATCCTGAACCAGAAGCCGGACGTGGCGATCTGCGATTCGCAGATGGTGCTCAAGATGGTGGCCGACACGCCGCCGGAGATTCCCTGCACCACCTTCTCGATCCTATTCGCCCGTCTCAAAGGCGATCTGCGCAAGTTTGCCATGGGGGCGGCGGCGATCGACAAGCTGGAACCGGGCGACAAGGTGTTGATTGCCGAATCGTGCAGCCACCACGCGCTGGAAGACGATATCGGCCGCGTTAAGATTCCGCGCTGGTTGCGCCAATATGTCGGCGTTGATCTGGAGATCGACGTGTATGCTGGGCGCGACTTCCCGGACAATCTTTCGGAGTACAAGCTGGCCGTTCAATGCGGCGGCTGCATGCAGAACCGCCGCGAGGTGCTTTCCCGAATTGAAAAATGTGAATCGGCGGGCGTTCCGATCACGAATTATGGACTCTGTATTTCCCAAACCCAAGGGGTGCTTAAACGGGTGTTGTCTCCGTTCCCTGCGGCGCTGGATGCTTATGAGAATGCGTGATCAGTGAAGCGTGAGCCGTGTCCTTTCACGCCTCACGGTTCAATCGTCACTTGCTGGAGAAATAAATGAAACCTGGATTACCGAAAATTGATACCGAGGGGCTGAAAAGCTTCATTCCTGAGGACGAGATCTTCGACTTGCTGGAGAAGACCAAGAACCCGACGCCGGAACGCGTGCGCGAGGTGATTGCGCGGTCGCTCGATAAAAACCGCCTGGAGCCGGAGGAGATGGCAGTGCTGATCAACGCCGACACGCCGGAACTGGCCGAGGAGATCTTCGAGGGCGCACGCAAGCTGAAGGAGCTGGTCTACGGCAACCGCATCGTCCTGTTTGCGCCGCTCTACATCGGCAACGACTGCGTGAACAACTGCCAATACTGCGGGTTCCGCTGCACCAACAAGGAAGTGGCGCGCAAGACGCTGACCCTGCCGGAACTCGACCGCGAGATCGAGGCGCTGGTCAACAAGGGCCACAAGCGGCTCATTCTCGTCTACGGCGAACATCCGCAATACGACGCGCAGTTCATCCACGACACCGTAAAGGAAGTCTATGCCCAGAAGCACGGCAACGGCGAAATCCGCCGCGTGAACATCAACGCCGCACCGCTGGATGTCGAGGGCTTCAAGTTGGTGAAGTCGGCGGGCATCGGCACCTATCAGATTTTCCAGGAAACCTACCACCGCGAAACCTATGCCCAGGTGCATCCTTCGGGCCCCAAGAGCGATTTTCTCTGGCGCCTCCACGGCCTCGACCGCGCGCAGGAAGCCGGCATCGACGACGTCGGCATCGGCGCGCTGATGGGGCTGACCGACTGGCGTTTCGAAACCATGGCGCTGCTCTATCACACGATCCACCTCGAAGAGCGCTTCAAGGTCGGGCCGCACACGATTTCGTTCCCGCGCATCGAGCCCGCCATCGGAACCGATACCGGGCAATATCCGGGCGTCAACGACTTCGATTTCAAGCGGCTGGTTGCCATCCTGCGTTTGGCCGTTCCGTATACGGGGCTGATCCTGACGTGCCGCGAGTCGGTCGAACTGCGCAACGATATCATCAAGTTCGGCGTCTCGCAGATCGATGCCGGCTCCGACATCGGCGTCGGCGCCTATTCGACGAAGGACGAAGAGTCGTACAAGAAGAGCCAGTTCGTTCTCAACGACGGCCGCTCGCTCGACCAAGTGATCCGCGAGCTGTGCGAAGCCGGCTTTATCCCTTCGTTCTGCACGGGGTGCTACCGCCTCGGCCGGACGGGCGAGCATTTCATGGAGTTCGCCGTGCCGGGCTTCGTGAAGCGCTTCTGCACGCCGAATGCGATCCTGACCTTCCTCGAATACATGGAAGACTATTCCTCGCCCGAAACCAAAAAGGCGGGGATGCTCCAGATCGAGCGCGAACTCGAACGCATGCCCGAAAACGACCAGAAAGCCAAGTTGGTCGAGCGCATTGCGCAGGTGAAGCAAGGCGCCCGGGACCTCTATTTCTAAACGCACACGTCGCGAACAGGGCACTGCAACGGACCGAAGGAAAAGGTGAGTGAAATGGTTTTGAATATATTGGAAAAGGCGAAGCGCAAGGAAGAGCTTTGCGTGGAGGAAATCGAAGCGCTGTTGTCGATCACCGACCCGGAGGAGCTTCAGGCGTTGTTCGATTGCGCCTATTTCATCAAGGAGCAGTATGTCGGCAAGATCGCCTATTTCCGCGGCCTGATCGAGTGCAGCAACCTCTGCATGAAGGATTGCTACTACTGCGGCATCCGCAAGAGCAACAAAAACGTCGACCGCTTCCAGATGGACGAAGAGGA
>NZ_JBFJYW010000118.1:0-10425 GCF_041622395.1 Pontiella sp.
AAGGTGCCGCTGTAGCAGCCTACCGCAAGCCTTTCGCAACGAAGTTGACGAAGTGAAATCGCCGCGCCTCCGGTAAAAATGGATGGGACTAAATTTTTGAAACAAAAAACCTTATCTACCTTAAGCCCGGTATGTTAACCCCATTCCCATCCATTTTTATGAATAGATCAGGCTAGCCCGATGGGGGGCAACTTTTCTACGCCTTGTTGGCGACGAAGGGCTTTTTGCGGTTGGGGTGGGTGGTGCGGCAAATCTCGCAGACGGTGCCGTCGCAGCCGCGGGCGGTGCAGAATTCGCGGCCATAGGTGATGAATTGCAGGTGCAGCTTTTCCCAGTCTTCGGCGGGGTAGAGTTTTTTGAGATCCGCTTCCGTCTGCACCACGTTTTTGCCCTGGGTCAGGCCCCAGCGTTGCGCGAGGCGGTGGATGTGGGTATCGACGGGAAAGGCCGGAATCTTGAATGCGTGAATCATCACCACGCTGGCCGTCTTGTGGCCTACGCCCGGCAACTCTTCGAGTTGTTCGAAGGTACGCGGTACTTCGCCGTCATATTTTTCGACGAGCATTTCGGAAAGCCGCTGGATGTTCTTGGCCTTGCCGTTGGCCAGTCCGCAGGTTTGGATGCATTCCAGGATTTCCTCGACGGAAAGCTTCATCATTTCCTGCGGCGTCGACGCCTTGGCAAAGAGGGCGGGAGTCACCAGGTTGACGCGCTTGTCGGTGCACTGCGCCGAAAGCAGGACCGCCACCAGCAACGTGAACGCATCGGTATGGTCGAGCGGAATCGGAATCTCCGGATACAGCTCGTCCAGCTTGGCGGCAACATATTCGGCGCGCTCTCTTTTCGTTTTCATGCCGAGCGTTTTATCGCACGCAGCAACCGCGCGCCACAAAGAACAGGAGATATCTGATCAACACGCGCCGGTTTTTGCATGTTTGCCGCCGAGCCTGCAAGCCCCGGTTAGCCGGTGCCCCAATCGTCTAAAAAAACAATGGCCTATCAGATTTGCGAAAACGAGGCGCTGACGATGTCGGCAGATATTTTGACTTTTTCGCTAGATGCGCATAAAATCCACCATCTGCAAGAAGGGAGGCTATCATGAAAATGTGCGTTGTCATTGTCGCAGTCGCCGGTTTTTCGGTTTCATCCTTTGCACAGGGGAGCCTGACGCCGCCCGGTGCGCCCGCGCCGACGATGAAAACGCTGGAGCAGGTGGAGGCGCGCACGCCGGTGAGCGGAGCCATGACTCTTTCCCAATCGGGTTCCTACTATCTCACTGGAAATGTCACCAATGGCGGCATCACGGTTTCAGCAAGTGATGTGACGCTGGATCTGAACGGGTTTTCAATCATTGGAAACAGCTCCGGTAACGGTATTGCAGTGAATGGCGTTCAGAACGTCGTGGTGCGCAACGGCAGTGTTCGGGGGTTCAGCATCGGGGTGCTGGCGAGCGGAACGATCGGGTGCCGTTTTGAAAAACTGGTGGTATCGGAAAGCGACACGACGGGGTTCTATTTCAACGGGGTCGGAGGTGCCTGCAACGCCAATACGGTGGAAGCCTGCACGGTCATCGGTAATGGCGAGCGGGGGATCCATTTTATCGGCAACGTCGGAGAGTGCAGCTTTAATCTGGTAAAGGACTGCGCCATCGGAAACAACAACGGCGACGGAATCTATTTTGAAGGGCAGAGCGCCGGCAGCTGCAACGAGAACCGGGTTGTCGACTCATTGATCGTCGGGAATTCGGATCGTGGAGTCCTGTTCAACGGGACGGGAGGAAGCTGCAGCGGAAACGAAATCGCCGGGTGTCGGATCTCTCGTAATTTGTACGGCGGCATCAGCATGGGAGCCGGTTGCAATGATAACCGGATTTTGGATAATACCATCGTGGATAACAGCGGAAGCGCCGCCGGACTGGCGGTGCTGGGAAGCAGTAATCTGATCTCCGGGAATATCGTTAAGGGAAACACGTCCAATTATGATTTCAGCGAAGACAATCAGTTGAACCTGTTGATTTCTGAGATCCCGGAAAGTCTCGACTGGCCCTGTTCGGTCAAGCTGACCGGATCGCTTACGAGCAGTGGAGACGGTATCACGATCACCATGAGCGGCGTCACTGTGAACCTGGCGGGCTTCTCGCTTAGCGGCGACGGGATAAAGGCTTGGGGCGCAACCAACGCGCCGCTTTCAGGCATCTGTATCAAGAATGGTCTGCTGCGAGATTACTACACAGGGGTAAATTTCGTCCAAGTCAACGGCAGCCGATTGGAGAACCTGATCGTACGCAATACCTGCGTCGGGCACGACGACAACTTTTCCCTCGATGCCGCCGACACCTACGGGCCCGAAATTACTGCGCCCGGGGAGATCGGCAGCACCAACCCTTGGGCCAACTTCAGTTTCTAATCCGGAAGGAGAATGGTCATGAAAATGCACATGTTCATAACCGGGCTAACTGCCGCCGCCACATGCGTGGCGGCCACGACGATCGATCCGGCGAACAAATACGGCTACGGCGCGAACATCGGTTGGGTGAACGCCGCAGGCGATGTCGCCAACGGCGCGGTGATCGGGCAGGCGTTTTGCTCCGGCTACCTGTGGGGCGCAAACGTCGGCTGGATCCACCTGGGCAACGGCGAGCCGCCCAATGGCAAGGCTTATGGCAACGTATCGTCCAGAGACTACGGGATCAACCACGACGGGGCCGGCCGTCTGTCCGGTTACGCCTACGGTGCCAACATTGGCTGGATCAACTTTGAGCAGACCCGCGGCAAGCCGATGGTGAATCTGGCAACCGGCGACCTCAGCGGCTATGCGTGGGGAGCGAACGTCGGCTGGATCAACCTTGCGACGCTTGCGACCCTGACGATTGATCCGGGCCCCAGCGTTGACGGCGACAACATTCCCGACGCGTGGGAGCTGGGGCACACCAACACCATCTGGGTGCTCAATGGCGGTGATGCCGACGGAGATGGAATGCCAGACGAAGCGGAATATCTGGCCGACACCGATCCGCTCGACCCGGGCGACTACCTGCGCATCACCGACTTCCAGACCTTGAAAACGACCAACTGGGTCACGTGGCCGGTCAAAACCACGCGGCTCTACACGCTCCAGCATGCCGCCGCACTCAGCAACGGCATGAGCTGGGCCACAACGAGCTCGCCGTTCATTCCGACCTCGGGCCCCGGCGTAACGGAGACGGTTTCCGGCGTGGCCGACACCAACCGCTTCTACCGCGTCGAAGCCCGCCCGCCGCTGAGCCCGTAGGAAGAGCGTGGCGGTGGTTCGGAATCAATCGCCGCGGAGAACATACCTTTGCAGGAGGAACAAAAGATGAAAAAGCAGATCATCGCCCTCGCCGCCTTCGCGGCATTCGCAACCCACGCCCTCGCCCAGGGCTCCCTCACCCCGCCCGGCGCACCCGCGCCGACGATGAAAACGCTCAGTCAGATCGAGGCCCGTACGCCGATCTCGGCGGCCACCACCATCACGCAGCCCGGGTCGTATTATCTGACGGCCGAGATCTCGGTCGCCGGCGGAAACGGCATCACGATCAGTGCCGACGAGGTGACGCTGGATCTCAACGGGTTTACCATCCGATCCACCGCGGTCAGCGCCAGCGGTTACGGCATTTTTGTGAACGGCACCCGCCGCAACATTGCCATCGCCAACGGGTTCATCAAGGGAGGAACCACCTGGAATGGTTCCAGCTTCAGCGGGGCGGGGTTCAACTATGGCATCGTCAGCTTTTCCGGCTCGAACATCACGGTGTCGGAGGTGGTGGTCGAGCGGTGCTACTACAGCGGGATCTATCTCTGGAACGACGGCTCCACGGCCGTGGCGTCCTGCACCGTGCGCACCCACAGTAGTTACGGGATTGTCGCAGACCGGGTTGAATCCTCGATCGCGCTGGAGTGCGGCTCTCACGCCATCTCTGCCAACCAGGTGACCGATTGCCGGGGTTCGTCCGTTCTCAGTGGATTCGGGATTTCCGCCGAGAGGGTGCGCGGCAGCTATGGACGTGCGGAAAACGGAACCTACGGAATTAGCGCCACCACCGCCCATGACTCGTACGGTTACGCCTCCTCGACTTCTTCTTCCGCTTCCGGGATTTCCGCCACCACCGTCGTCAATAGCTATGGCTATGGAACCAGCACGGCCGGCGATGCCCGCGGGATTTCCGCCTCTACCGTCAATAATTGCTATGGATATGGAACCAGCACGGCCGGCAATGCCCGCGGAATTTACGCCACCACCGTCAACAACTGCTATGGATACGGCCACTGCACCAGCACCGGCGCAGGCTATGGGATCGATGCCGAATCCGTCCAGAACTCCTATGGCTACAGCGGGGGCGATGGCGGCGGCGCGGGCTACGGGATCGATGCCCATTCCGTGGGCAACAGTCGCGGATTGAGCACCAGGTCCCATTCCGGCAGCCGGGGCATCGCTGCGGAAGGTCCGGTCGCCGACAGCTACGCCTATTGCGCTGCGGGCCATGCGATCGATGCCGAAAGTGCCGAAAACTGCCGCGGCGAAAGCACCGGCGGCAATGGTATTCATGCCGGGAAAAGCGCCATGAACTGCGTCGGGATCAGCTCCGGCAGCTATGGGCTTTCCGCCTCCACTGCCGGAAACTGCTATGGTGCCGGTACAAGGGGTATTACTGCCACGGTCGTCAACGGGTGCTATGGAACAGGCAGCACCAGCTATGGAATTTTAGGAACGACCGTTAACAACAGTTACGGCTTCAGCACCAGCGGCAACTCTGGGCTCCATGCCACCATTGCCCAGAATGCCTATGGCTTCTGCGAAAGCGGCTCCTATGGGCTCTACGCCGGCAGCATCGCCATCGGCTGCTATGGATCCCATTACGGCACTGGCACCGGCATTTACGGCTATATCCTCAACTCGTGCCGCGGCTACAGCGCCAGCGGCACCGCCGTCGGCTATTCGTACAAATACAACATGCCGTAGGGGGTTGGACGCCATGAAGATGCGGAAAAAAGGCAGGCCGCTCATGAAACAGGGGCTGATTTTAACGATGGCCGGCGCAGCCGGTCTGGCCGCGCAGGCCTTTGAAGGCCGCATCGAGGCGGTTGAGGTGCGCGGCGGTCCGGCGCAGCAGTTCAGCTGGACCGTCGGCAGCAACATGCTTTGCATTGCCCGGAACGGGACGGACCGGCCCGAAGCCGAAAACCTCGTTGCGCTGGATACGGGGGAGGTCACGTTCGTGTTCCCGCACAACGGCAGCTTCATGCGCTGTCGTCCAGAGAATAAAAACCAGACCTCTGCCGGTTTCCCGGAGATGCCCCTGCCACCCGGTGGGCTGCCGGCCGGCATCGGCCCGTCCGGGCTCTCCGGCCTACCGGAGCCGGCCGTTTCCATGGAAATGAAAATGCCGGAGTTGCCTGCCGGGATGCCGGCGGGCATCGGCCCGCAGGCGGCCGCGCAACCGGGTCCGGCAGGCCTGCCCGATATGCCCGGCCTGCCGGACATGCCGAC
Source organism: Pontiella sp. (assembly GCF_041622395.1). NCBI lineage: Bacteria > Pseudomonadati > Kiritimatiellota > Kiritimatiellia > Kiritimatiellales > Pontiellaceae > Pontiella > Pontiella sp. Next base: position 5,509 of record NZ_JBFJYW010000118.1, read on the forward strand.
CATGCCGGTGGAGGGCGCGCAGCGCTCCCTGCGCCGCGGGGAGGTGGAGGTCAGCGCCACGGGAGAAACCACCAACCTGCTCGGTCGCGTCTGCACGCGCTACGAAATTCGCGATCGACGGCACGTCATGGAGGTCTGGGCGACGGATCGGCTGGTGCCGTTCCATCCCTGGCAGCAAAATCTGCCGCCCCGCAATCGTCATGGGCGGAGGAGTCTGGAAGAGTGCTGGGGGGAACTGCTGCAGGAGAGGAAGCTCTTCCCGTTGCTCGCCACCATGAAAAACGAAGAAGGCGAACCCGTGCCGTTTGAATTCAGGGTGACCTCCATCCTGCCGGGAAAACAGGAGGATGATGCCCGCTTCCGTCCTCCGGCGGATTTTCACGAAATGCATCTTCCGCAGTTTTAAAGGGGCCATTCATCGAGGGGCGCGTGGTGATGGTGTTCAAGTCGGCATAAAAATCTTAGTGAACAAGTTCCTCGACTGCGGCGATCCGGAGCCCGCCTTTGCCCGAATCCGGTACCCGGCCGATCGACGGGCTGTTCCGTGCCCGCACCATCGTCTTTCTGGCGGCATCCCGGCTTCTGCGCCCCTCGCGGCAAGCAGGCCGAAACAAAAGAGGGGGCCGGGGCACCGCCCAGCTTTGCGGCAACATATTCCGCGCGCGCTTTTTCCGTTTTCATGCGGAGCGTTTTATCTCACGCAGCAACTGCGCGCCAAAAAGAACAGGAGATATCTGATCCCAATCAGCCGGTTTTTCCATGCTTGCCGCCGAGCCTGCAAGCCCCGGGCGGGCCGGTGCCCAATCTTGAAGTAAAAGACGGCTGCCACGACAACGTTCTCGATGAAACCGTCTCTAGAACGGCCTCTTTGTGCGAGCGATCCCAATCGCCTGAAACGCGATTTCCTGCCACATCGTTGCCTTTGCGGCGGAAAGTTTATAAAACCGTGGCCAATAGGCGATATTTCGCGCTATGCTATGTACTTTCGCGATCTGAATGAATAATGATAATCCGGATAGGGGATGGGATATGAACATTGGAAAATGGTTGGTTGGAACGGCGGTGGTGTTGTCGGGGGTGTTGAACGTGCCGGCGGAGAAGGTGGAGTCCGACATTGATGGTGCAGTGCCCGGCAAATGGACGATGGATTTCGAGGCTGCGAAGAAGGTGGCCGCAGAGAAGAAGATTCCCCTCTTACTGGATTTTTCCGGTACAGACTGGTGCGGATGGTGCAAGATCATGGAGGAAAATGTGTTCACCAAGCCGGAATGGCAGGCATACGCAAAGGATAACCTCATGATGGTGCTGGTCGACTTTCCCCGGGACAAAAATCTGGTTCCGGAGAAATATGTCGAGCGCAACAACGCGCTGAAATCGGAATTCGGCGTTCGCGGATTTCCCACTTTCGTCGTGCTCGATGACGATGGCGCGACCGAGCTCGGTCGTTTGACGGCGGGCAGAGAGAAGAGCCCGGCGAGTTTTCAGAAGGAGCTCCGCGGCCTGTTCCGTTTCCGCTCCGGGGTGCTTGAGGCGTATTGTGCATCGCTTGGCGCGGAAGCGGGGAATGCCTACCGCGCCATGATTGCCGAGCTCGCCGCGAAAGAGGAGGCGGCCAAGCAAGCCGATGCCGCCGTGGAGGTCGCCCAAAAAAAGGCCGGCACCGCGAAGGACGCCATCGCTCGTTATAAAAAGGAGATGGCGGCATTTCGCGCCGACCAGCTCAAAGGGGAAGAGCGAGAGGAATACGAAAAAATAAAAGCCAAGCTCGATGAGGCGAGGGCGAACTATTTCGCGTGGCAGAAAAACAAGACTGAATCTGGCGCGGAGGCCGTGAAAAAACAAAACGAGCTCGCGGCCGTAATGAGACTGTACGAGCAGCAACTCGCGGAGTTCTAACCACCGGTCAATGCGGTTCTGCGTGAAAAAACCGGGCCTCCCCGTGGAGCGCCCGGTTTCTTATTGGCGCGGTGCGAGTTTCTTTCGCGCGTCGTTCCGCGCTTCTTTGGCGACCTCGAATCAAGGCCCGCCCCACGGCGAGCGTGGCCGCAAGGGTCCAGACACATGTGATCCGTTTCTTTATCCCAACCCGGGAATGGAACCACCGATGAACCCAGAGGGACACCGATCCTCAAGGAGATATGGAGCTTGTCCCGCTCACCCGCCGGAGTAAGAACCTGTTCTGCCTATCCTGTTCATGAATCTGTGTTTATCGGTAATTGGTCGCTATTCGCTCGCAATGGCTATCTGTGCTTCATTTACTTTTCTAGGTTTATGGAAGGATGCGGAGTCGGTTCGATTGCTGGAACCGTGGTCAGCGCGTCGCATCCCAGAGCGGTTTTTCGAGGAACGCCGCGAGCCGCTTGGCGTCTTCCCGGATTTGGGATTGGTTGCCGTGGTCCGTGACGTTGATGCGCGCGCCATCGGCAAGGACCAGGTTTAGTTCGTAACTGTAGAAGCGTTTCGTCCGGGAACTCCCGGATGAGGAGGAGCTCCTTTCCTCGCAATACTCGCGGATGATTTGCAGCGCATGGATGTCGTCGAAGTCCGCGTAGGCCTTGAGCTCGTCCTTGCGCATCACTTTTTCCGGCGACTTCCAGTCGTTCCAAAATGCGCCTGCTCGCCGGTCGAACATGATCGGCGGGAAAAAGCGGTGAATCATGTATCCGCAACCCACGGCCATAAACGTCCCGACAATGGGCAGGGGGGAAAGGCTGAACCTGCCGCTCCGGATGAAACTGTAGGCGGTGAATCCGATGCAGCCGACAGCGGCCAAAAAGAATACGACGACCGCAGCCACCACGGAGGGGTCCGGGCGGAAAGCAACACGGTCGGGCCCGATCTGTTTGTAGATGCGCGTCTTGGTTTGATTTCCTCCGCCAACCAGCGGCGACCACTCGGTCTGCTCCGCGATGGGGTCGTTCAGGCTGGCGGCATCGAAGTTGAGGTTCGGAACCTCGAAGTCGGAGAGCGGTTGAAGAAGATCGGGCATCGCGAATCCTATTTGATGCCGACCACGTAGGCGACCCAGCCCTGGACGTTTTCGTAGGTTTTGCGCAGGCGGTAGATTTCGTCGGACTCGCCGTCGTCGTTGAAGTCGTGCAGGTAGACCTCGGCCTTGGAGAAGCCCGCCTCCCGCAGGAGTTCCTGCAGTTCCATCAGCGTCCAGAGGCGCCATTCGTAGGTGAAGGCCTTTTCGATGCGTCCGTAGCCGGGCACGGTGAAGTGGATGTGGCAGGTGGTGTCGTGGTTGATCGGGTTGTAGGCCGCCTGCTCCCAGATATATTCGAAGTCGGGGATCTCCAGCCCTTCGGGCGTGGTGAGGCCGGGGATTTCCCGGACGTCGTCGGACTTGGCCGTGACGGACTCGGTGCCGCCGTAGATATCCATCACGAAAAGGCCTTCTCCGTTCAGGCATTGGTAGACGCGGTTGAAATAGCCGCGCAGCACCTCGCGTTGCTTAAAGACGCAGAAGGAAAAATTCAGCGCATAGACGATGTCGACTCCGGGGGTTTCAACTTCGAGCACGTCGTCGCAAATCAGGTGGAGCCGTTTCTTCTGTTTATCGGTCAGCCCGGACACATTGTATTTCTCGCCCCAGTCGAGGGTAGGTTGGTGGAAGTCGATGCCCCACGCTTCGTGCAGCTTGTTGCGTTGCGCCCAGCGTGCGGCCAGCTTGGCCGTACCGCAGAAATCCTCGCGCACGGTCAGCGGCTTGCGCTTCCAGTGCTTCTGGTAGACGCGCTTGCCGAAGTCGAGATCGGTGTCGACGTTTTGGACGGAGGCTTCGTAGAGCCAGTGGAGGTCGGGGAGGTCGCTTTTCTTCTTGGCCATATCAGCTGCATTTTTGGTGAATGGCCCGCAGGCCGTCGATCAGATGTTCGTTGGCGCACAGCACGGTTGCGCCGTGGAGGATCGCTTTATTCTGGAAAATGGCCAGGCTTGCTCCGGCTTGCCGGGCAATGAGTCCGGCGGCGGCATAGTCCCATAGATAGATGCCGGATTCGAGGTAGCCGTCGGAGATCCCGGCGGCCACGTGGCATAGATCCAACGCGGCCGATCCGTTGATGTGCACCTTTTGGGTGTTGAGCGCCAGCATGCGGAACATGTCGAAGTGCGGTTCGTTGGCGGTTTCCATGTGTTTTGAGAGTCCGGAAAAAACCATCGAGTCCTTCAGGTGCCGCGTCAAGGAGACTCGGATCGGAGCCCCGTTGAGTTTCGCGACATCATCGGAGTGCGCGGTGTAGTAGTCGTTGAACTCCGGGGCGAAGACGCATCCGGCAAGTATCTTGCCGTGGTGGCGCACGGCCACGGAGCAACACCAATAGGGGAACCCGTGCGTGTAGTTCATCGTCCCGTCGATCGGATCGATGATCCATTCATAGCCCGTGGCGCCGTTGGGGCGTTCGTCCTCTTCGCCCAAAATCCCGTGGTCGGGGAACTCGGAGGCAATCACCTGTTCCGCAATCGTCTGGCATTCGACGTCGAGCACGAGTTTGACGTCGTGGTGAAAGGTTTCGGTGGAGTCCCGTCGGCGCTCCTTGTTGTCGAGGGCATGCTTGCCGGCGGCGTCCGCCGCGCAGATCGCCACATCGAGCAAGTGGGTCAGTGAAATGTTTTCCATGCCTGTATTTAGCCAAGGCAACCGAATGCAGTCAAAGGCCAATGGTTGGAATCTCGCGGGCGCGGTGCTCGACCTATTTCACGATCGTGTTTTCGAAGTCGGTGGCGTAGGCCCGCGGCGCGCTGAGGATGATGTTGGCAATGATGGCCTTTTTGAGGTCGGCTTTGTTGTCGAGCGGGAAGTCGATGCGTCCGGCGGAGCTGCTGCGAAGGATTGGTGTCGAGGCCAGGCGAAGTCCCTTCAGGCTGGCCATGGTGGATGGCCTCGCTTTCGCGGACATCTTCTGCGCCGCAAGC
>NZ_JBFJYW010000119.1:0-10425 GCF_041622395.1 Pontiella sp.
CCCAGCCTGTAGTTGGCCAAACCCGGGAAAAGCTGGCGCGCCAACGGAAGCGTATCGAGCACCACGCCCTTGGGAGCCGCCGACCGGTGTAATTTCACGTCTTCAAGCATGAACTTGTAATCGAACGGGGCATTATGCGCCACCAGCGGCAGGTCGCCGCAAAACTCCGCGAAGTCGGCCAGCACATCCGCAATCTTCGGCTTCCCGCGCACCATCTCGTCGGAGATGCCGTTAACCGCCGACGCATCGGGGGGAATCGGAATCCCCGGATCCACCAGCGAGCCGAATCCCTTGACGGGACGGGCCCCATCGAAAAGCACCGCACCCACCTCGACGATCATGTCTGCGGACGGTTTTGTCCCGGTGGTTTCTAAATCAAAAGCAACAAATTTCATATAGGACGAATATCGGATGCCGTTTCGTAAGGCCACCCCAAAAAGGCAATAAAAAACCCGCCCGGGGTTAAACGGGCGGGTTTCGATGGTCGGGCAGATGCAACCTTAGTTGGTAGCAGCCTGCTGGCGAGCCAGTTCGCGCTGGGCGCGGGTCATGCCACGGTCGTCGACCTGAGTGGCCTTGACGGAGATGACGAGGTTTTTCTTGGACGAACGGGAACCTTCGGTGCGGAAGAGGCGTCCGAGGTACGGGATATCCCCGAGGAACGGAACCTGGTCGCGGAAGGTTTCGGTGCGTTCGTCGACCAAACCGCCCATGATAACGGTGCTACCGTCGGCGATGGTGACCTGGGTCTGAATGGTGCGGGTTTCGATCACCGGCATCTGAGCAATCAGGTCGCTGCCGTCGCCGAAGAGCTCGGACGAGTTGTTACCGCCGGATTCGTAGGCGTTCGAACCCACCTTGTATTCTTCCCAGCCCTTGAACTTGTTGATTTCCGGCTGGAGGTCGAGGTCGATCGTGTTGCTTTCGGCATCCACGACCGGGGTAACCTTGAGCACGACACCGATGTCGTAGTCTTCCCAGTCCTGGGGCTTGACGACCGGCGAAGTACGTTGTCCGGTTTCCACGTCGTAGTCCTGCGGGTAGCGATGGACTTCAACCACGCGGATGATGGCTTCGTTACCGGATTTGGTGGTTACTTTCGGAGCGGACAGCACGTCGGCGGTACCTTCCTGTTCCATGGCGGTGATCGCCATGTCGAACGGGAACGAACCGTTGTTGCTGAGAACCATCTGGGCCGGAGCACCGCCCATCAGGGAGAGGATGCCGGTCTGGACGGATTCAAACGCCGTGGTGTTGTTGCGCTGTGCAGTACCGAACAGGCTCTGTCCGGGGGAGTCGGTGATCTGTGCGTAACCGGTGGTCCCATCCTGGTAGAGATAGCCGCTGTCGGAGTCAACACCGTAACCACCGTTGACCGAGTAGGCGGATCCATAGCCCTGGCTCTTGGTGTAGTAGTTGCGTTCGGTGTCGAGTGCGAGGCCGGCGAATTCGCCGTCGTCCTTCAGGGTGTAGTCGAATCCGAGTTCTTCGAGTGCGCCTTCATTGTATTCAATGAACTTGGCTTCGATTTCAACCTGCTGCGAACGCTTCTTGATGGCTTCGTCTTCGAGGTCGTTGAGGATGTTCTGTACGGCTTCGATGTTTTTCTTGGTGTTCTTGACGAACAGCTTGTGGAAGTTCGGCTGGTAAATCGCGGAGGAGCCGTCCGGCCACTCGACGATGGAGAAGAATCCCTGTACGTCGGCCGGGCCCCCTACGGAGGAGGTGGAAACATCGCCGAAGAGAGCGTCGGCCCCGCCGCCGCTATTGCCACCGGCCATGGATTCGAGTTCCATGCCGACTTCGGGAATGACGTCGAAGGAAACCAGCTTGAGCACGTCGGCCGGAACATAATCCACCGGCATGATGGCAACAGCCTTGGGCTGGACGTCGAATTTCAGGGATGCCATTTCGACGATGTACTGGAGCGCTTCGTAGAGGCTCATGTCGCGAATGGAGATCGTGATGTTGTTCTGGTCGGCGGCCGCGGAACGCTCCATGCCGAGCAGGAGGATGTTCACGCCCTGCTTGTTGCTGTCGAGGCGACGGCACGTTTCGGTAAGAAACAGAACGACGTCCTTGATGTTGGCATCGCGGAAGTCGAGACTCGGAACGGTGATGCCCTGCAGACGAGCGGTCATCGCGGCAATGGCGATTTCCTCGGGGCTCTGGACTTTAACCTCGGGCTTGCCGATATCAACGTTGAGCAGGGAGATGTCCGGCGTCCAAGCCTTGTTGACATCGCTAATGGCGATGGCGCGGGTAGCGCGGGCACGTTCGATCTCTTTGGCGGAAATCTTGTTCGCGGTGCGCTTCAGGTATTCCATGGCTTGGCGGTTGTAGGGGTCCTTGTCGAGAACCGCTTCAAAAGCCGCTTCGGCTTTGTCGAGCTCATCGTTGCGGTAGAACTCAAGGCCGCGGGTGAACAGGTCGTCCTGGACGGGAGCGGCGGTAGCCGCAGCAGCGGCCGGAGCCGGCGCGGCAGCGGAGCTTTGCACCGTTGCAGGCTGAGCTGTTTCTACCGCGGCAGGGGCGGGAGCTGCATCAGGAGCAGCCATTCCACTGCTCTGGGCGGCGTCAAGTTGTGCGAATACGTCATCCAGGCTTTCCTGGGCTACAATCGTTTGTGCTCCGAGAAGCGCAACCAAAAGTGTCGAGATACAGGTTTTAATCATTTTCCTTCCCCTCTACTTCCTTATAGAAAATGCCATTAAACCGCGTGTTCATCAGGGTCCGCGGAAAGCATTTACCAACATCTATCACCCTATTCTAAATCCTCAGGCAAACTATCACACTCACCCTCGGCCAAACCAACAATTCCGAACTTTTCTCCGGACTCAATATGCTTCACCACGACCCTGTCGGGGAGGACATCTTGAACCGCATACACATCATTACTCAAAGATAATAACGCACCCATAGTAGCTATTATCGACCCGCGATCAAGTATATTAATCAACAGAGCTTCACTTTCTGGATCGGGCGTAATTTTCCCTTTTTCGAGGACAATTTCGGCATTTCTGCGGGAAAGAACCAGTTTTTCGACATCGCCGATATCGGCCGCCGGTTCATAGCGCTGGATCACAATCCCCTTGAGTGCTTTTTTGAGCTTTTGGTCGATCTCGTTTCGAAGGTCTTCGCCCATATCCTCGCCGATCGCCTTGAAGTAGGTATTTCCGTCGGACGGGGTGTTGAGCTGGAACATCATCTGCCCGCCCGGCAGTTCGCTCGCTCCTTGGAAAACCACCGGAAGCGGAACGTCGCGCCGCTCCACGAAACGCAGCTTGGTGATGTAGGGCGGGTGGGATTCGGAATCGGTCGGATCGGTTTTCGCGGCGAACTCCTCGCGGTTGGAAAAACCATCGGCGTCGGCGTCCTGCGCGGCGTCGGCCGCGTTGAACCGATCGAAACCATACTCCAGCTCCCAGTCATCGGTAATACCGTCGCCATCGCGGTCGAGCTGGTTCATGGCGGGTTGCGGGATATTCGAGAAGGGGCACACCTCGGCTTCGTACGGGATGGGATAGGCACTGCCCATCGCCACCACGCGCAGTTCGCTCACCAGCAAACCACGATCCGCTTCGGCAGAACGGTGCGGCTGCTCCATGGCAGCGGTCGCCGCTTCCAGGCGGGACACATCGGGAGCTGCGGCACCGCGCCGCTGCTGCGGCGACAGCCGCACTCCTGCGGCAATGCGCGCGTTGCCGGCGGCCACCTGCCGAGCAACAAGCACCACGGATAGGGCCAGACCCGCCAGCAGGCCAACCAGCACCGCGGCCTCCATCCCCTGCTTGGTTGCTCGAAGCGGCTTCATCGTTCCCCCTCCGCCGGATCGAAATCGTAGACATCGATGGTCAGCGACACCTTGACGGGCTCATTGCCGGTGATGATCCGTTCCGGCCGGGACAGCGCTTTTTCCCCCACCAGAATCCCGCCGGAAAGGTGCGCTAGCGGATCGTCTTCCCCGACCCCGCCTTGCTTCACCTTTTCAGGATTATAGTCGAGAATCGCCGTCTTCGTGCCGTGCGAAAACCCGGAAACAACCATGAAATGCGGCGCCGCTGAAAAATGGTCGAGCACGCGCCAAACCCCCGCCTCGGAAGCGGTGAACACAACCCCGATGCGCTCGACGGAATAGAGCCGTGCGGCGAGCCTTTCCGCGCCATCCGACACGTCGCGTTTTTGCTTGGCGGCCGGCGGGGCGCCTCTGGCGGCGCGGCGGCGCGGTTCCTGCGGCGGCGGCACGGTTTCGAACGGCTCGCGCTCGAGCGAATCGATCGAATCCACCCCGCTGTTCACCAGTACGTCGGCGACGCACTCCACCGAATAGAGCTGGCGCGAAAGGCGGGGCACGTGGCGCGATTCGGGGATCGCGCCGCCACTGGCATATTCGGCAAAGCCCGCTTCCAGCCCCGCCGGCAATCCAACGCCGGCGTGCTCCGCGTTTTTGCGGAACCGCTCGATCACGTTCTGCGCACGCGCCGAAAAATCGGCCGCCTGCACATGGCCGACCGGAAAGGGCGCACGGATGAGAGCGGCCTCAAGCTCGCCGACTTGATATTCCAGCATTTCCAGATGGGCCCGTACCTGCTCGACGTTTTCTTCCGAGGGAAAGGGGGTGCGGCTCTGCAGGCGCGCAAGATCGCTCCGGCGCTCTGCGAGCAAACGGTTTTGCGTCCGCAAACCAAGCGCCCCCGTCACGACAAAAACAAGTTCCGCCAGGAGGATGAGCCCGCCGAGGCCACCGCCGATAAAAAGCACTTTGTTTTTCCGGAAACTCATTGCGCGTCCTCCGCGAAATGGACATCCAGCACGAAGCTGCGGGAAAACTGCCTTTTGGTCGGGCGCCGGAAGACCTTGGTCTCGTCCGAAAAACGGGCGCTTTCGCGCAACCGGTCGCGCAATTGAACAACGGCGTCGATGCCCTTGGTTTCCTTGTCGAGATAGCTCACGACCGTAATGCGCAGGCCCGCGGTTTGTTCCCCGTCCTTGAGGGGCTCGCTCCCCACCAGAAACATGCCGTCGGAAAGGCATGCGCGGATCTCCTGCAGCGTTTCGAGCCAGAACGTGCGCTGCCCAACGGCTTCCCCATAAATTTCCGTCCGCCCGAGCAGCCGGTCGATGCGGCGTTCCAGCGGCACCAGCTCGCCCTCCAGCAACTCCAATTCCGCCACGCGGGCACCGACGATCGCCGCTTCCCGCCGGGCGACATCCGCCATCCGGCGCAGGCCCGCAATCCATACCGCGCCGATCAGCACCGCCGCTGCCACGCAGGCCAAAATCAGCGGTTGCCTTTTCTGCAAGCGGCGCTCCTTTTCCAGCGCTTCGGGGACCAGGTTGATGCAGAGCGCCGCGGGCATGGCCATTCCGGCCAGCACGGCCAGATCTGCGCTATCCGCAACGACGACGCTCAGCCGTACGCCTTGCAAGGGATTGAAGGCCTCGACCGGAATCCCGAGCCGGCTCTCCGTCTCGCCCAGATTGCCGAAACCGCCCGCGAGCAGGATGCGCGTCGGGTCGTTGCCTCCCTGCTGGCTGCAGTAGAAGGAGATCGACCGCTGTATCTCCTGCACCAACCGCTGCCCCATGCTGCCGCCGACGGGCAGCGAACGGAAAAAGACCCGGTCGCCGTCGACGAAAACCAGATTGGTCGAATCTTTGCCCGCATCGACCAGCAGGCGGCATTCGGAAGAGCCGGGGTAGCCATTTCGTACCACGTTGGCCAGGGCGGCCGGGGCCACATCGACCCGCTCGACCTGAAGGCCGTTGGCCGCAACGGCATGGACGAGCCCGTTCACCAGCGCGGCCTTCACCGCCACCAGCAACACTTCGGGCTCGGGGGCCGCGGCATCGACGACATGCGCGTCCCACACCACTTCGTCGATCGGGAACGGAATGTTCTGCACCGCCTCGTGGCGAATCGTCTGCGCAACCTTTTCGGGGGCGACGGGCGGGAGCTTGACGAGGCGGGAAAAGACGGAGGGCCCGTCGATGGCGACCACGGCCTTGCGAACCGCGGGCTTGCGCTCGTCGAGCAGCCGTTTGAGGGCGGTGGCCACCAGCGCTTCGCGCGCCATTTCGATGGCCGGATCGGAGGCGATGGCGATCGAGCCATAGTCGATCAGCTCGAGGTTGTCCGGGCTCCGCCGGGCAAAGACCCCCATCCGGATAAAATCCGGGCCGATCTCCAATGCTATGAACCTATCCGCCTTCAAGATGCCAACCCTTCGTTCAGTAGAGGCAGAGGATGCAACCCGGCCGGGAGATTAAAAAGAAAAAAGCGGCTAAATCGAACCGCGCACCGGGGCGCAAGCGAGCATCAAATCCGGCTCAACAGATGGGCCGCCGCCGCTCCCGGATCGGCTTCGCGCAACAGGCTTTCGCCGACCAGGATCGCGTGGGCCCCGGCCTCCTTCACCCGCACCACGTCCTCCGGCGTCTTGATGCCGCTCTCACTGACCAGCGTACTGCCGGCAGGCGCCATGGCGGCGAGCTCGAAGGTGGTGTCGAGCGTGGTGACGAAGGTCTTGAGGTTGCGGTTGTTGATGCCGATGAGATCCGCGCCCGCATCGATGGCGCGCCGCATCTCTTCCTTGTCGTGCACTTCCACCAGCGGCTGGAGCCCGACGGAGCGGATCGCCTGGCCGAAAGCGACGAGCGCTTCGTCGGTCAGGGCGCCGACGATCAGCAGCACGGCGGAGGCGCCCGTTGCCTTGGCGTGGACGATTTGCCACGGATCGACGACAAACTCCTTGTAAAGCATCGGCAGGCCGACCGCCCGGCGGACTTCCGCGAAATCCTCGGCTCCGCCCCCGAAATATTTGTGGTCCATCAGGCACGAAATGGCGCTGGCCCCGTTGGCTTCGTAGCCCCGGGCGATTTCCGATGGGCGGAACGGATCGCGGATCACACCCGCCGACGGCGAGCGGCGCTTGACCTCGGCAATGAGCCCCATCGGGGTGGCCCGAAGCGCCTTCACGAAGTCGGGCCGCGGTTCGACCGACCCGATCTGTTTTTGCAGATCGCCGATGGAAAGGGTTTGCTTGCGCGCTTCGATTTCAACGCGCTTGTCGGCGCAGATTTGTTCCAAAATATTCATGGGATGGGTCTGTATGTATGTTTTTCGTGGCGATTGAACGCTGCCGGTGGTTCGGCCGCGCGGCCGAAAGCGCCGGGGCCGTTACCGATTCATCTTGAGATAGGCTTCGATAAACGGATCGAGGTTGCCGTCGAGGACGCCTTGGGCGTTGCCGACGACGGCGTCGGTCCGGTGGTCTTTGACCTGGGTGTAGGGCTGCAGCACGTAGGAACGAATCTGCGAACCCCAGGCAATTTCGCCCTTGTCGCCATAGAGTTGGTCGACGGCCTGGCGCTTCTTGTCCTGCTCGTGTTCATAGAGCCGCGCCTTGAGCATCTTCATGGCGGCGGCCTTGTTCTTGTGCTGGGATCGTTCGGCTTGGCACTGCACCACGGTGCCGGTCGGCAAGTGGACAATGCGCACGGCGGAATCGGTGGTGTTGACATGCTGGCCGCCCGCCCCCTGCGCGCGGTAGGTGTCGATGCGCAGATCGGATTCCACGATATCGACGTCGATATCGTCGTCGATCTCCGGCGTGACGTCGGCGGCGGCGAAGGAGGTGTGGCGGCGCGACTGCGAGTCGAACGGGCTGATGCGCACGAGCCGATGGACGCCGCGTTCGGATTTGAGCAACCCGTAGGCATAGGGCCCGCTGATCAGCAGCGTTACGCTCTTGATGCCGGCCTCCTCCCCCGCCAGGTAGTCCATGATTTGGACCTTGAAATCCTTGCGCTCGGCATAGCGCGTAAACATGCGGTAAAGCATGTCCGCCCAGTCGCAGCTCTCCGTCCCCCCTGCCCCGGCATGCAAAGTGAGATAGGCATTGCTGCCGTCGAACTCCCCGCCCAGCAACGATTGCATCTCGAGCGACTGGAAATTGCGCTCGACCTTTTCGATTTCGGCAATGGCGACCGCCAGCGCTTCGCCCTCGCCCGCCTCGGCCAGCTCCAGCATCACCTCGGCGTCGTCGAGGCCGTCGCGGATCGCATCGAAGGGATCGAGCACCAACTTCAGGCCCTTGGTGGCGGCAATATTGGCCTGCGCCCGGTTTTGGTCGTTCCAGAAATCCGGTTCGGAGGCGGCGGCCTCCAGCTTTTCGTACTCCGCGCGCTTGGCGACAATATCGAGATAGCCCTCCATTTCGGCAAGCTGTTCGCGGAATTCGGCAATCTTCGTCTTCAGTTCGTCTTGGGTCATGTCTTTTCCATCCAATCGTTGGAGTTGCGCAATATAGCCCAAGCACCCCGCCCCGCCAAACTCCGCATTGAAGAAAAAAGAGCCGGAACACTGCCCGACTCTCGCTCCCCGACAAAAATGAAACTACAGCTCACGTCTGTGTTGCGAAATCAAGGATTCCGGTTTGATCCTCTTTCGGAAGGAGAATCGCGCCGGCATCTACCAGCTCTTTGCACATTTGCCGGCAGACATCCAGCCGCTTTCCGCCCGCAGGTTTCCGGACAACAAACAGCGTATTTTCAGGATGCTCCGGGATAGTCTTCAGGCGTTCCAGTTTGCTCTTCCAGGTATCCGCATGGCTTACAATCTGATGCGTTTCGTTTTTATCTAAATCCAGCGGGCGGATAGCCCGCGTAAAACGGTCATCCTGTTGACGAACAAATGGGAAATGTGCCGTGCAAAGGTCGCCAGAAAAGGTGTGATCGGTGTAATAGCGAAGAATCTGCTTTGCGGAAAAAACCTTCCGCAAACGCTTTTCCATCAGTTTTTCCTGATATTCCTGCCGCTGGGCAAAACCGCGCTCCACATAATGCTCAAACAGGCTTTCCAAGGTCTGGGCAGGATCATCCACCAGACAGGTGCGCGGATTGCTGAAACAGAAGGCCTCTTCCCGCGGCCGAACCAGCATCAGGAAAGTCTGATTAAACTGCCGGGCCAGCTCTTTAAACTGCGGTTGTCCTTTTTCATATCCGTTGTGCAGCACGCCGCGTACCCGCTCCAGCTCCTCCTTGAAGAGCTTGCGGCCTTCGATGAAAGACTCCTTATTGTGCTTCAACTCAGGGAAAAAGTTGGTGATCCGATCCACTCGGCGGGCTTCCAACCGGAAATCAAACCAATGCAGATCCGGACAGGCCATTGCGACACCTAGGTTCACAAATTCTTCGCTCTCCGGATACGGAAGAAAACGAAGAACGGTATAATTACATGCCAGTTTGTTTTTCATCATGCCTGCCCTCCGAATACGTCGAGGAGTCTATCAAAACGGCTTAAAATTGCACGTACAGTTTCCGGCGCAAAATCGCCAGGACGTTCATCCTGCTCCACCCACTCATCCGGGAACGCCTTAATTAAATCATCCAAATGGCCCGCCATATTCCCGAAGCGCTGTTTTTGTTCAAGCAAAAAGGGGGCCGGAATCCGGCTCCGCTTTTCCCGGAAAACGTGGTGCTCGAAAAACGCGACGTCGTTGAATTCCGGATCGAACGCATTGTTGTGGTCTATAATGGTCAATGCCCGACCGACCGGATTCCACAACAGATTCACATTACCGCCCTTCTCGCCAAGCGTGCGGTCTTCGTTCTGAACCCACCAGTCGAACAGCAGGATTTGCCAGCGAAGTTCCTGTGGAACAGACGAAACTTCCACGGGTAAAAGCGATGATGCATCATCCACATAAAGCGATCCGAAAGCCGGGCCTGCACTCAGATCCCGAATCCCCGGAACGGCACAGAATTCCAGCAAGGCCTCCGGCACTTCCAGCACATCGAATCCGGCCACGGGAAGCTCAAGTTCAGCGGCCAGCTTTGCGCAAAGCAACTCATAACAGAGTTCGTTGCGGTTCCATCCGGTGCCCATGCCTTTAATCCAATACAGGCTGCCGTCATCCGCCCGAACCCGAAACGGACGGCTGACGCAGGTTCCTTCCGCACAACGCGCTATAATTTCGATCACCTGTTTCATTGCGGCTCCTCACTGAACGCGACGAGGGCGTCGCATCTACACTTACTGCAACGGACGGCTGAGGACAGCCGTCCCTACCCTTCCCCCCAGACGCGGGCGATGGTTTGTTTGATCTTTTCCTCAAAGCGGGCGATCAGCTCGCGGTTTGCCGCCACCAGCGCCTGCTCCGCCTCGATCTCCGCAACAATCGCCTGCTGCTCTTCCAAGGGCGGGTGGGGGATTTTCAATTCCCGCAGGTCGTTTGTATTAATTTTCAGCGTGCCGTGTGCGGCGGTTTCGAGAATCTTTCCAAACTGAACCTGCTGCTGCCTGAGAGCAACGGCCAAAAACCGAGTCGAGACAACAGCGGCATCCGGAAGCAAAGCCTTCAAATCCTGGTTGAAGGCGCAGGTGTTCATTACTTCGCAGATTGGAACTCCGTTCGCAAGCCC
>NZ_JBFJYW010000120.1:0-10403 GCF_041622395.1 Pontiella sp.
CAAGTGTGCGCGTTCCGCCCGCAGGGGCGGACCGGGATCAATGGCGGTCGAGTCCGGCGATTGCTGGGGCGGAACGGTTGGGCTCAAATTCGTTTCCGGATTTTGGGATAAAAGAATAAATCGAGGGATAGGGCTTCCCTCGGGAGAAAAACCCAAGCAAGGTGCGGCATGGGTTTTTTATATGAACAGCTGGATTTCCAGCGCACGCCGATCGGCGATCTAATGTTGCGGAGGCGGCGGATGCCGCTGTTCGGCGACACCGACATCTATGAAGTGAAGCTGGGCGAGGATTTTCTTATGACCAGCCTGTTCCACGAAGCGGAGTCGCAGTTATCCATTCTGGGACTGGCCGCAGTGGAACGGGATGATCTGGACGTGGTCGTCGGCGGATTGGGACTGGGCTACACCGCCGTCGAAGCCTTGAAGGATCCTCGGGTGGCCTCGCTCACGGTCGTCGACTTTCTCCAGCCCGTGATCGGCTGGCACCAATCGGAACTGGTCCCGCTGGGGAAAACGCTGAACGAGGATCCGCGTTGCCGATTGATGCAGGCCGACTTTTTCGCGCTCATGCGCCATGCGCCGGAACGGCAGCTCGATGCTATTTTGCTGGATATCGACCACACGCCCACCAACGTGCTGCACCAATCCAACACCCATTTCTACACGGAGGAAGGGTTGGCGGAGATGGCGCGGCACCTGAAACCCGGCGGCGTGTTCGCCATGTGGGCGGATGGCAGGCCCGAAGCGTTTTTCACGCAACGCCTTGACCGCGTTTTCCGCTCCGCCGAGTCGCACGTCATCGAATTCGACAACCCGATCACCGAGGGCACCTCCGTCGGCGCGGTCTACGTTGCACGGATATAGCAAAAAAGGAATTGCCTTTACCCTGCGATTCCCCGATATTCCTGCGCTTTCCGACATTCGGAAACGGGGCGTAGCGCAGTCTGGTAGCGCGGTTGCTTTGGGAGCAATAGGTCGGGAGTTCGAATCTCTCCGCCCCGACCATCTTTAAAGCAAGCGAGACCGAGCGGAGCGACCTGCACGCATCAGGCGGCGCGGATGGAGGCTCAGCTCCTTATGGCCTCTTGACGAGACGTTTAGCCAGGATGATTATTCGGTGCGACGAAGTGCTGGATGAGGCTGCCGATATCCGCTGCGCGAAGCCGGTTTAGTAGAACACCTTCCACAGAAAGAGGCCGTGGGGCTGGGCGGTCTGCACTTTGGCGGTGCGCTTTCCGTGCGCGAAGATGTCGTGGATGATTTCGGGCTCGCGGCGACCCTTGCCGATTTCGATCAGGATTCCCGCAAGGCCGCGGACCATCTTGTAGAGGAAGCCGTTGCCCTGCACCTCCAGCGTAATGTCGGCGCCATGCTTGCGGACGTAGAACGAATGAATCGTGCGGACGGTGTCCTTGATCGGTACCCGGCGATTGGCGGCAAAGGGGGCGAAGTCGTGCTCCCCCACCAGCAGTTCGGCGGCGGCTCGCATGCGTTCGACATCCAGCGGACGCCCCTCCTGCAGGCGGTAGAGCCGCTTGGTCGGCGGGACATTCAGGCCGTTGTAGATAAAATAGCGGTATTCCTTCCCGACAGCGCTGAAGCGCGCATGGAAATCGTCCGACACCCGCTCGAAAGAGGTCACGCGGATGTCGCGGTCGAGCTGGGCATTGAGGCCGCGCATGAAATATTTGGCGTCCACCGCCTTCGGCAGATCGAAGTGGGCCACCTGCGCGCGGGCGTGCACCCCGGCATCGGTCCGGCCCGACGACTCGACGCGCACATGCTTCTGCGAGGTCATCTCCGCCAAAAACCGCTCCAACTCCCCCTGCACCGTTCGGTGTCGAGGCTGAACCTGCCAGCCCGAATAGTTCGTGCCATCGTAGGAAACCTTGATTTTATACCGCGTAGACATCCGGGGAATGTCGAACATCGAATCCGGAATGTCCATTTCCGAAAGGCAACTTTTTTCAGCCATCGGCCACGCATCTGTTCACGATCGTGAACAGATGCGTTCCGTTGCTGAGGCGAAAGCGGAGTTTGGGGTTGCAGGAGAAACGGAAGCCCCGATAGTGTGGTTCGCATGAAACCATGCGCCGCCATTTTCGCTTTGACACTCCTCGTTTCGACGGGCTTGGCGGACGGGTTCTACGTGTGGCAGCAGCAGTGGTCGAGCAACGTGGTCGCGGCCGTCGTCTCGGAACCCGCGACAACGCTCTATCCCTTGGCGACGGTCGTTCCG
This sequence comes from Pontiella sp., assembly GCF_041622395.1. Taxonomy (NCBI): domain Bacteria; kingdom Pseudomonadati; phylum Kiritimatiellota; class Kiritimatiellia; order Kiritimatiellales; family Pontiellaceae; genus Pontiella; species Pontiella sp. The sequence goes on from NZ_JBFJYW010000120.1 coordinate 2,240, forward strand.
GCCAGTGGCGCGAGCCAACCGATCGCGGTTCCGTGGGATACGTTGCGGGCAACGGATCATCGCGTGGTTCCGGTCGTACGGGTGCCGCTGAAGGCGTTCGGGCGGAACGATCTCCTGGACGAGCTGGTCCGCCTGGCGCGGGAACTCGACGACTTCGACGAAATCCAGCTGGACCTCGACTGCCCCGAAAGCCGACTGGGGGAATATGCGGCGCTGACCGCCGCGTTCCGGCAGCAAGTCCCGGACAAAAAGCTATCCATCACCGCCCTGCCCTCGCATTTGGTCAACCTCGCGTTTCAGCGTTTGGCCCAAACAACGGACTACTATGTCTTGCAGTTGCACGGGCTCGATGTGCCGGGCCACATTGGGGATCGGACCGAACTCATGAACCGGCGGACGGCGGAGCGGGCGGTCGAACGAGCGGAGACGATGGGGCATCCCTACCGCATCGCCCTGCCCTGCTATGCCTACGAGCTCAACTTCGACCCCGATTCCGGCACGTTTCTATTCCTGACCGCCGAGCGCCCGGCGCGCCGGCAACCAACCGTCAAAAAACGGAGCTGCGCGCAACCCGCGGACCTGCTTCACCTGTGCAACACCGACCGCGAAATCATCTGGTTCCGCCTGCCCGTCGAAGGCGACCGCCTTTGCTGGCCACGGGAGACGCTGGCGGAGATTCAGGCGGGCCGCGTCCCGGAAAACGAAATCGGGCTCGGCGTAAAACCGATTAGCGGCGAGACGCTGGAGCTGATCCTGCAAAACGGGAACGTCATCCACACCCACGCCGTCGAACTTGCGTTGCGCTGGGCCGAACCGCGCGGCGCGTACGATCTTTACGACGGCGTTGCCGAATCCGACCGCATCCCGGGCCGGCTCCCCGCCGCCCTGTCGATCGACCTCCCTCCGCCCGGCCAATCGAAAACGATCGGCTGGTTTGCAACCCCGCAACCTCCAACCACCACCCTGAAACTGAAATGAAACCCCTCCTCGCCATTCTCCTCTTCATCGCCGCGGATGCGTTCGCGTGCGGCCCCTGGTTCCCTTCGAGCTATCTGTCGGACCTCGACTCCCACTTCATCGAAAACATCAACGTGTCGAAGGAGCTCGAGTTGATCGCCATCGAATATGGTCTGATCGAAAACGACGCCCACCCCAAAGGATGGAGCACCACGATCGAGGCCGAGCGCGCCGATTTCAGCGAAAAGGCCACCCGCATGGGCGGGGTGGACCTGACCGGCGATTACCAAACCTTCGCCAAGGCCGTTCGCGCCGGCGACACTAACGCGATTGCCCCCTCCGTGCCGGAACATCTCGGCGAGTTCGTCCTCTATCTGGAAGGCATGCGGGAATTCATGGCGGACGCAAACGTCGTCCGGCCCCAGGCGTGGGACGCGCTGCTTGCACTGGATGTTTCAAACCGGCTCTACCGCACGCCATGGGTCCATTACATGCTGGGCAATCTCGCCGGAAGCCATGGACATCTTGACGATGCGTCGAAGCACTACGAAGCATGCCGCGCAACCGCGCACGCGATGCAAACCGATCAGGCGCTCGGTCTCGCGCATGCCTCGTTCAAACGCGATTATCTCTGCCAGACCAACCTCACCCGGCGAATCGAGCGGGGCATCGCGGCGGTGGGCTACTACAACCTCGCCTGGGATCGAGACCGCGAAAAATTCTGCATGGAGCATCTGCAGCTCGATTTCCGGCAGGCGGCGAAAGACGGCCTGGAAAACCCGGGCATGGCGGTTCTTGAGGCAATGGCGCTGTTCAACGTCGGCAAGCAATCGTTCATCCGCGAGCTGGCCGCGATTCCCGAACTCAAAATCACGCCGCGACTCGCGTGGTTCATGTACAAAAACGGCGAAACCGAAAAAGCCGAAGCCTATCTCGAACATTGCGCGGCGGACGACATCCTCGCGAACTGGTTGCGCTACCGCATCGCCCAGCGCGCGGGCCGGACGGACGCCGCGATCGCCCATCTCAGGAAATGGCTGCACCGGCTGACGCAAAGCGACCGCCTGGTCTACCAGCTCGGATACGACACCGAGGTGAGTCCGAAATCCGCGGTGCATGGTTCCATGGGCACGCTGCTGGCCTCCCAAGGCCAGATGATGGATGCGCTGGATTCGTTCGTACGCGCGGGCGCCTATCTCGACGCGGCGCTGATTGCGGAGCGCTACGTTGAAACGGACGAGCTGAAGCGCTACGTCGATGCGCTCGAATGCCGGGTGCCCTACCACCGGCTCGCGGAATTCGACGAGGAGCAGGTTCGCACCGAAACATGGACCGGCGTCGTTGAACTGCGCCTCTCGTGGTTGCTGGCCCGCCGCCTTTTCCGCGAGGGGCGGGCTGAGGATGCCCGGCCCTATTATCCGCCGGAGATCGCGGACCTCCTGAACCACTTCCTTGCCGCGAAAAAAACCGCCGCCAACATTTGGGCGAACCGCGAAACGCGGGCGGCCAACCTCTATCACGCGGCGCGGATCATGCGGTGGAAGGGCATGGAGCTGTGCGGAACCGAACTCTACCCCGATCAAACGGTGGTGTCGGGCAACTTCCCGTGGAGCGGCGTGAGCAACGAATCCGCCATCGGACCAACCGAGAATCCGCCCATCTACGCAGCAACCGCCCCCATACCCAACGTCCGCTTCCACTACAGAAACATCGCGGCGGAACTCGCCGGCGAGGCGGCGCGGCTCTCCTGGAACCCCCACCGAAAGGCGATGATGCGCTGGAGCGCGGGCATGTGGATCATGAACCGCCACCCCGTGGAGGCCGACGTCCATTACAAAAAACTCGCGAAGATCCGGTTCCAACCGCTGGCCAAGGCGGCGGACCAAAAAAGATGGTTCCCCGAATCGACGCCGCTGATGGATTATGTCCACCGCTCCGAAGACTACATCGAACCGAAACTGATCGCCAAAGCCGCGCGGGAATACGGGAAGTAGGTGCCTCCGTCACGCATCTGCTCACGATCGTGAGCAGATGCGTTCCGCACCGATCAGGCTGTCTCGACGGCGATCCAGTCGAGGAAGGCGGGGTTGCCGTCGGCGATGGGGAGGCAGACGATACAGGGGACGACGTAGGAGTGGAGCTCTTTCACGCGGTCGATGAGCGCGGCCTTGCGGGCTTCGGTGGTTTTGAGGACGAGGGCGGTTTCGGCGTCTTCGCACAGCTTGCCTTCCCAGCGATAGACGGATTGGATGTCGGCGAAAATGTTGGCGCAGGCGGCAAGGCGTTCCTCCACCACGGTTTGGGCGATGGTCTTGGCCTCGGCGGCGTCTTTCGCGGTTACATAAACGACATAGCTGTTCATGGGTTCCAGGGTTTCAGGGTTTCCGGGTTCCAGGGTTTCAGGGTTTCAGGGTTCCAGGGTTTCGGGGTTTCAGGGTTTCAGGGTTTCAGGGTTTCAGGGATGATCTGTCTCTTAAACCGTTCAACCCCTGCAACTCTTTAACCCTATGCATTTCGCCATTTGCCTTCGACGCCGAGGAAGAGCCTGTCGGCTTCGGGGGCGCCCCATGCGTTGGGGGGATAGGCGCAGGGCTTGAGCGCTGCAAGATTGTCGAGAATGGGCTGGACGACCTTCCACTCGGCTTCGACTTCGTCGGAGCGGGTGAAGAGGGTCGAGTCGCCGTGGAGGGTGTCGAGCAAGAGGCGTTCGTAGGCCTCGGGCAGCGACTTGTTCCAGGTGCCGGAATAGGAAAAGTCCATCTTGACGTCCTCGACCACGAAGCGCATGCCGGGCCGCTTGGTGCCGACCTTGAGGAAGATGCCTTCGTTGGGCTGGATCTGGAAGATGAGGGTGTTGGGTTTGATGCGGGCGATGTCGCAGACGTCGTCCTCGCACTCGACCTGTTGGAAGAGCTGGAGCGGCGGCACCTTGAACTGAACGGCGACCTCCGTGGTTTTCTTGGCCATGCGCTTGCCCGTGCGGACCAGAATGGGTACCCCGGCCCAGCGCCAGTTGTTGATGGAGAGGCGCATGGCGGCGAACGATTCGGTGTCGGAGTGCGGATCGATGCGCTCCTCCGAGAGATAGCCCTTGACCGGCTTTCCCTGGGCATCGACGCCCGCGGCATACTGCCCGCGGCAGACGGCATCGGAAATCTCTTGGCGGACATCGAGCCGCATGGCGTTGAGCACCTTGACCTTTTCGTTGCGGATCGAATCGGCGGAGAGGTCGCCGGGCGCCTCCATCGTGACGAGACAGAGCAGCTGGAGCAGGTGGTTGGTCACCATGTCGCGCAGCGCGCCGTATTCATCGTAGTAGCCGCCGCGCCCCTTTTCCATGCCGACGGTCTCGGCGGCGGTGATTTGGATATGGTCGACGTAGGAGCGGTTGAAGACGGGCTCGAAGATGGCGTTGGCGAAGCGGAACGAAAGGATGTTCTGAACGGTCTCTTTTCCGAGGTAGTGGTCGATGCGGTAGATCTGCGATTCGTCGAGATGCCGCAGCAATTCGCCGTTGAGGGCCCGGGCGCTCGCGAGATCGCGCCCGAAGGGTTTTTCGATGACCACGCGCGACCACTGCGCGCCGCCCGGCGCGACGACCAACCGCGACTGCTTGAGGAACCGCACGGCGGTTTCGAACAGGCTGGGTATGATGGAAAGGTAGAAGAGCCGGTTTTCGGGATAGGTTTCGACGTCCTCGAACTTTTTCCGCAAATCCTCGTAGGCGCCAATCGTGGAAATGTCGCCCTTGTGGTAGCGGATGTGCCGCACGAAGTCGGCAACGGTCCGGTCGTCCGCGGGCAAGCGCGAGAATTCCTTGACCGAGTCGGCCAGCATGCCGCGGAAGATTTCGTCGTCGTAGTCGCGGCGCGCAAAGCCGACGATGGTGAAGCGTTCGGGCAGCAGGCCCTGCGCATAGGCGATGTATAGCGCGGGGATGAGTTTGCGGTGGGTCAGATCGCCGGACGCGCCGAAGATGACGATGGTGACCGGGTCGTTGACGCGGCTCTCCGTGATATTTCCTGGTTGGGGCATGGCCAAAACTCCTGGTTGAGTTCAAGGACACTACACGGAACCCGACGGCTTTTCAACGCTTGCGATGGTCTCGGTTTCCCGCTACCTTCTTGCCCACCTACCCATGAAGATTCTCGTCCGCTATTTGTTCATGAACCTGCTGATGCCGCTGCTCTACTTGCTGCTGGCGTTTTCGTTGCTGTTTATCATCGGCGACCTGATGGACAACGCCGACGAGTTTTTCTCGACCAAGGCCTCGCCGGCGATGATGCTGCACTACTACAGCCTCCAGTTGCCGTCGATGGTGATCTTCATCGTGCCGATCTGCCTGTTGCTGGCCACGCTCTACAGCCTTTCGATGCTGACGCGCCACTCCGAGATCACCGCGATGCGCGCGAGCGGCGTGAGCATCTTCCGCATCGTGCGCCCCTACATGCTGATGGGTTTCCTCTGTTTTCTGCTGACCGCACTGGTGAACGAATTCACGGGGCCGAAATATGCCTACCGCGCCCACCAGCTGCTGGAAAGCCAGAAAAAATCCTCGGAGGAGGTCTACTACGCCAAGATCCCCTACGAAAACCCGACCGACGGGCACACGTGGTATATCGAGAAGTTCGACACGCGCACCTTCACGATGGAAGGCGTTACGCTGAGGAAACGGCGGGAGGACGGCTCCGATCTCTACAAAATCACCGCGCGCAAGGGCCGCTGGCTGGATGGCCGCTGGTGGTTCGAGAACGGCACCGTCCAACGCTACGACCGGCAAAACAACCTGATCCAACGCTTCGACGCGGACGGCAACTCGCTGGGCTCTTCCGAACCCTTCCACACCCGCGAAATGCGCGACGTCAACGAGATCCCCGAGGATTTCCTGGGCGAGGCCAAAAGCGCCGAGCACCAGTCCTCGCTCGAACTCTGGAACTATATCCAGAGCCACCAGTTCCTGTCGCCCGAGACCCTCGTCAAATACGAAACCGACTTCCACCACAAGCTGACCATGCCGTTCATCTGCATCATCGCCACCCTCATCGGCATCCCGGTCGGCGCGCACACCGGGCGCAAAGGGGCCTTCGCCGGCATCATGTTGGCGATTGCGATGTTCTTCGGATTCTACGGCTCGCAGTTTGTGCTGGAATACCTCGCCAAGCAGATGATCGTTTTGCCTTGGGCCGCCGCATGGGGCCCGGTCATCGCCTTTTATTTCATCGGAAGCGCCATGATCTACCGTATGCGTTAACATGAACATTCGCGAAGCCACCCCCGACGATTTCGACGCGCTCTGGCCGATCATCCAGTCGGTTGCCGCCGCCGGCGAAACCTACCCCTACCCGCGCGACCTCGCGAAGGAGGAGGGCAAGCGGCTGTGGATGGAACTCCCGCAAAAAACCTTTTTGGCCGAAGAAGACGGCCGGGTTCTCGGCACCTACTACATCAAACCCAATACCGGAGGCGGCGGCAGCCACGTCTGCAACTGCGGCTACATGGTTGCGACCGAGGCGCGCAGACGCGGCGTCGCCACCGCCCTGTGCGAGCACTCGCAGCAGACCGCCCGCGCGCTCGGCTACAAAGCGATGCAGTTCAATCTGGTCATTTCAACCAACGAAGTCGCCGTCCGGCTCTGGACCAAACTCGGGTTCGCAACCGTCGGCCGCCTGCCCCGGGCGTTCGCCCACCCCCGGCTGGGCTATGTCGATGCGTTGGTAAAGTTCAAGTGGCTGGCGGACGAATGAATGTCGCCGACCTCTACCTGAAACTATTCCTGCTGGTCGTGCTGCCGCTCCTTTGCGGCATGGCGTTTTCCAAGAAGCCGTGGAGCGGCGCGGTCTCCTCGCGTCTGTTCGCGCTGGCGCTCTACGCGTTCCAAACCTCGGTTGCGTTTCTGGCGGTGTGGAATGCCCGACTGGTCAACAACGCATGGGCCCTGCCCTTCATCGCACTGGCCGGATGGTTCCTGAGCATGGCCATCGGACTGGCGGCACAGCCGTTCATGCGGCACGACCAACCGCAACGCGGCGCCTTTCTGTTCACGCTCTGTCTTTCCAACCACGGCTACACCCTGCTCGACATCGTGGCGCTGGTCGTCTTCGGCGAAGCGGGACTGGCGCAGGCCACCTACACGCAGTTGCTGATTATTCCGTTCCTCATCCTGGTGTGTTTTCCCGTGGCCCGCCATTTCGGCGGCGGATTGCAGCCGGGAACGGTTGGTCAACTGCTGAAACAAAATCTGGTCGACAAACGGAATCTGCCGCTGGTTGCCATGCTGGCGGGGCTCGTTCTGAATGCTTCCGGCATCCCGCGCCCGGCGGTATTCGGGGACGTGGTCCACATTGCGGTCTATCTCGGCACACTGGTCAGCGGCGTTGCCGTCGGCCTGCTTTTCAAGGCGTCGCATGTGCTGGCCTACAAGAAGGAAAACCTGTTTTCCATCGTGTACCGATCGACCCTCTATCCCCTCTTCTTCTTCGGCGCGGCGCGACTGTTCAACCTCAACCCACTCGACACCGTCATTCTGGTCCTGTTCGGCATCGTGCCCTCGGCCATCTTTTCCAACCTGATCGCCGACCTCTTCCACCTCGACAAAAACCTCGCCAACTCCGTCTACCTCCTAAGCACAACCCTTTTCCTCATCGTCGTGTTGCCGGTCTACCTGCTTGCGGTTGCAACAACCATGGTGCTCAGCTAAACGGTTCCGGCTTCCCATGCGCGGTGCCCTCTGCTACCGTCCGGTCGTTCGACGACACCCCAGCGCAGCACGGCATGAAAACGAGACATCACATGAAGAAGCCCATCTACATCCTGCCGGTTGCCGCCGCGCTCGGGATCGGACTCGGCTATCGGATTATACGCGCTCCGGGACCGCAGCCCGATCGCGAACAAGCCGAACCGCCTGTCGCGGTCGTAGAGCCGATGGAAGCGGAGATCCCCGCAGAACCTCCTCCCCCCGAGCCCGCCCCCAAAACCAATCGGATCGTAGTCGTCGAAGTTGGCCCCGAAGTCGTAGAACCACCCGCCCCCGAGCCTGCGCCACGGATGCAAACGGCCAACGAGCGCCATTGGCGGCAAATGGCAACGAACTTCGAACAGCAGCAGCAACGGCTCCGCCGCGAAAAGAACCAAAACCGTCGGGCCCAGCTCATCAACCAGATCGCCCGCCATGTCCGCATCGACACCCTCGCCGCCATCGAATGGGCCC